>CAKZKV010000249.1 GCA_937124505.1 uncultured Alphaproteobacteria bacterium | reverse complement strand
GGTCAATGGCCCGTTCTATGGCGGAGTTGACCAGTTCAACGATCAGCACCAGAAAAACAACCCCCACCAGCAAAAGTTTTTCCCCAATCGTTTCACCAAGCCACAGACCAAAAGGAATGAAAAACAGAGATAGCCAGACTTCCTGACGAAATGCCTCCTCCGTCCGGTAACACGCCCGAAATCCGTTCAGGGAGTAAAAAAACGAGTTATAAAGACGTTTCAGGTTTTTCTTTTTTTCAGGCATCGTCATAAGAAAAGAGTGTAATGGAAGGGCAAAAAAGCGTCACGTTTTTTCTCAGGCATTGCCGACATCGGCAGACAGAAAACCCGGTTCTATTCCCAGTTTTGCAAGGGCCATTTGCCATTTTTGCTCTGCCTTGAACCCAAAAATCAGGGCATCATCCGGCGAGACCGTCAGCCAGGCATTTTCAGAGATTTCTGCTTCCAGCTGCCCCGGCGTCCATCCGGCATATCCAAGGATAAACAGAAACGGATCAGGCCCTTCGTCTTTGATAATTTCTTTCAGGATATCAACAGTCCCGGTAATCGAAAAATCATCCGAAATCGCGATGGTATCTTTCATCCGAAAATCACTTTTATGCAGGACAAAACCTCTGGCGGTTTCCACCGGCCCGCCGCCCAGAATTTCTATTTTTTTCAGGGCCTCCACGTCCTTGGGCCGGATTTTGAAATGTTCAATCATATGATCAAAAGACAGGCCGGAAAGCACATTATTAATGACCAGCCCCATCGCCCCGTTTTTATCATGGGAACAGATCAGAATAACGGCGTGGTGAAACCGCGGATCCCCCATGGCCGGCATGGCGATCAGCAATTCCCCTTTCAGTGAAGACATTTTTTCTTCCATCCTTTCTTTTATATAGATAATCTGAGGGTCTGGCTATATGCCTTACATATAGTTATGGTCTATAATAGAAAATATGATCAGAAACGGCTACGTACAGGTCACCCCGGCGCGCCGTGGTACTATTCACCCCGCCGATGCGCTGGAGGGATATGTCCGCGGATTATTCCCGATGGGAGCTGGCCGTGATGAAAATTATTATGCATGGTTTACACATATTCCCCGCGGAGTTTTGCCCCTTTCAAACCTGCACATTTCCCGTTCTTTAAAAAAGTTTTTGAAAAAACAGCCGTTCGGGATTACCAGCGATCAGGCGTTCGAACAGGTGATTGATTGCTGTGCCGTTGGCAGGAACGGTGATCCCGATGAGGAAACCTGGATTTCAAAGCCGATCAGAAACCTGTTCCTGGCCCTGCATGACATGGGATTTGCGCATTCGGTTGAATGCTGGCAAGACGATCACCTGGTCGGCGGGCTTTACGGTCTGCAGATCGGTGGCGCCTTTTTCGGAGAGAGCATGTTTTCAACCACATCCAATGCCAGCAAGGTCGCCCTTGTTTATCTGGTTGGGCATTTACAACATCAGGGGTTTTTGTTGCTGGATACCCAGCAAACAACCGAGCATACGAAAAGCATGGGCGCGGTAGATGAGTCCGAACTTGATTATCTGATGAATTTACAAATCGCCGTTACTCAAGATGTACAATGGGGGCGGTTTCTTCCTCGTATGCCTCAAACTTCTCGGACTCCCCCTGTTCTGGCTGTAGAGTGATATCAGGCGCTGAAATATCCTGCCCGTCCAGTTTGACGATCGGCGCGTCAACGCCGTCGCTTTCTTCGATGACAAACCCCCCTTCGCCTTCTTCTGTCACAATATCTTCAGAGTTATCTTCCTCAGCGGTTGTGGCAACAATACTCTCTGTTCCATCCTCCTGCCCACAATCCAGAACCCAGAGATCATAAACAGGATGATCCATAGAAGACAGGCCGGGAGACGATGCAAACATCCAGCCGGAAAAAACCCACTCGGATTTTGGTTTGGTATTTTCCTCTTTCTGATCTTTGACTGTCCATACCTGAATAAACCCGGCGGTTTCCGGCTCTTCGGTGGGCGGATTTGTCCGGCAGGCCTGTGGACGTACATAAAGCGGGCCCAGCTTGATCGTATCCCCAATATCCATTTCAAAGGTCGAAGTGCGGGCCGTCAGCTTATTCAGGGATTGAAGACGGATTTTTTCATGCTCAATATTCGGCGCCGCAAAAGCCGGACTTGCCGTCAGTAACAAAAACGCCGCAACGCTTGCGAGGAATCCTTTACTCACTCTCGCCAGACTCGTCTTTTTTATCGTTTGAGACGCTGAAAATAAATTGCCCCAGTAACTGCTCCAGATTTTGCGGTGCCTGCGTATATTGAATACGTCCGCCATTTTCTATCATCTCTTCATCCGCACCCGGCTCCAGCGCTAGGTAACGGCCACCCAGCAAACTCTCACTGCTGATTAAGGCCGCTGTGTCCGCCGGAAGTTTCACGTCCGGCTCTATGCTCATCGTCACTTTGGCCAGATACGTCTGGGGATTTAGCTCAACATTGGCAACAGAGCCGATCTTGACACCGCTGATCTGCACATCATCACCAACATTCAGACCGCCGATACCAGTAAAGTCCGCCGTGACCATGTAACCCGTCACCGCACCGACATTGGCCGTCTTGTAACTGAACACCAGAAAGAACGCCGCGATAAACAACACGACTGCCCCAATAACTGTTTCGATAATATTTCGTTTCATTCTGTCATCCCTACTTGCAAATCGCTTAAGCGTCAATAAAATCCTTTACTCGCTCCCGGGAGTCCAGGCCTCATAATCCCCGGTTGTTTTGGGTCTTTTTCCACCCTGCAGGATATGACCCGGTGGACGGTAAGCGAGATTCGTGCCGGTCATATTCGGCTGGTGCGGTAATTGCCATGGCCTGCGAAACGATGCGGCATCCGGATGCGGCACAACGTCCGTCTGATGGTGAAGCCAGCCATGCCATTCCGGGCTGACGCGGCTCGCCTCCGTCTCGCCGTTGTAC
>CAKZKV010000248.1 GCA_937124505.1 uncultured Alphaproteobacteria bacterium | reverse complement strand
GATGTTTTATGCGCAGCCAGCTCTGTTCCAGGAAGGCTGGATGCATGCCAAGCTGACCTGCGCCATTTTACTGAGTATTGTCCATATGTTGTATGCAAAGTGGCGCAACGCCTTTGCTACCGATCAGAATCAGCGCCCTGCAAAGTTCTATAGAATCTGGAATGAAGTACCCACCGTTTTGATGATTATTATTGTCTTTATGGCGGTGACAAAGCCTTTCTAGGCTTTTTTACTGCTTTTTGCATCCGGGGAAGATGTGCCCGTCAGATCCATCGGCATGTTCATTCCCATTTGTCCCCAGAATGTCTTTTGCATCTCGCTCCAGCTCTGGATCATCATCGGCATCCAGGTCGTTGTGAAGGTTTCCGGGTCAAGGTCACGGATTGATTCTGCCATCCGGTCTTCCACTTCTTTCATAAAGCGGTCCTGCATAGGTTTGACATCCGGCAGGCCGACAAACTGGCGCGCTTCCTCAGGTGTTGCTTCGATATTAATGGTAAATTTCATGTGATGTGTCCTTTATTAATACTATGAGTCATAGCAAACAAAAACTTTCTGTCCATGTGAAATTGTTTTAAACTTTAAAAAATGAGCGAAAAAGAAGAGCCTCAGGAACAGGACATAACGCTGCGTGATTTTGTGGATCGCTCTGAAATCGCCCTGCAAAAAATACGTGACGTTGTTCAGGGGAACCTGCTACACCCTCTTGCAGATGTCGAACTTCTCTCTTATGAAGAAATCATCCTTGAATTTCAGGCACATAATCGCTTTACGCCACACATTCAACGGGCCGAGAAAATTATCAACACAACACCGCCCGGCATAAAAAAAGTCAGAGGGAAAACAGAGCTGGACACGCTCAGCGGCAAGGATACAGCCAGTGCCCTGGCACAGGCAACACCCCTGGAAGCCTTGCGGGCAGAGGTCTTGAAGCGGGCTGATAAAGGGTTTTTCTGGCACCAAGAGCGGACGGCCATGCCGCTGGAGCCGTTAATGTATCTTCGTGAAGAGCCGTGCAATGAATGCCGTGGACAAAAGTATGTGAATTGCGTTGATTGTGGCGGACGCGGCTACGTTCCCTGCCAGAACTGCCGGGGAAATGCCGGCAATTCCTCTTGTAATCTCTGTAAGGGCCGGGGAGAAGTCCAGTGCCGGAAGTGTCAAACCAAGGGCAAGACAAAGTGTCATAACTGTCAGGCCTTCGGAGTTGTAAACCACCTGACGCAGATTAAATTATATGCCGATTCTAATTTCTCCTATGAGAGGGACAATATTCCAGAAGTTGTTATCCGCATTCTGGAGCGCCTGCGGGAAAAACTGATCACAAAAGAACATGCTGCCATCACAATTTCAGACGACATCAAGGCCAGTGAAAAAGACTCTGCAGATAGTATCCTGACGCTCACATACGATGTAAAACTGCCCTTGGGAGATGCGGTTTTTCGCATAGGGGACGAACAAATCCCGGCGCTTGTGTTTGGATATAACGTTGCCTTGCTGGATGTGCCGCCGTTTCTGGAGCGCTATATGCTGAAGCCTTATAGCCTTCTGAAAGAAGCCGCAGAAGGACAGGGAAGCATTGCCGGAAAAATACGCACCGCCGCATACCAGACAAGACTTACAAATGAAACTGTCATGGGGGTTGCAGGGCAGGGGGCGGCCAGAACAGAAAAAAGACTGCGGCATAAATATAGTGTGGCGTTGGAACCCTTATTTATTAATAATTTGGTGCGCGCAACCCGCACAGGCCTGAACAGGCTGATTACAAAGCCGCAAATGATCGGCCTCTTTATTGGCCTGATTCCCGCGGCCCTTCTGATTTTACTTTATATTTTTGGAACGGGCAGCGGAGGAGCAGGAACCCATCAGAAATTACGCTTTATATTTGATGCTGTCATTTTATTGATATCGGCATTTTTGCCTTATTTTGGAGCGCAAATCCTGTCGCGGCAGGCTATGATTTATGCTCTGGGCCACAGGGCCAAGAAAGTACTCAGGCTTCCCAGTCTGGGATGGCGCGGATTCCTTGGGCCGGGGTTTGTGCTGTTACTTTTTCTCTATCTTTCAGACCTGGCATCCAAATCCGATCCTGTGAGCGCACCACAGAGTTTCGTTATGCTGCGTGAGATATTCACTTC
This sequence comes from uncultured Alphaproteobacteria bacterium, assembly GCA_937124505.1. GTDB lineage: Bacteria > Pseudomonadota > Alphaproteobacteria > Micavibrionales > Micavibrionaceae > JACKIP01. The sequence goes on along the minus strand of CAKZKV010000248.1, from coordinate 19,318 downwards.
TCTGACAGGATAAAAAATGCCCCTGTGAAATCAGTTGATCTCACAGGGGCCATTGGACGACAAGGGACATATGGAAGAGGTCAGTCGTAATGAAGACCCCAGACTTGTTACGCTTGGACTTTAACTTTGTATGGCACGCTCCTTCCGGCAATTTCTGTAATTTTTTATGGCCTGGACTTTGGCACTATCACCCAATCCTTTATTAGAGCCAAATGCATGGCGTGCGCCAAATAAAATTCCGACAGCCATCGCCTGTGACTTGCTTCTCGTATCCATGGAAACATTCTCCGTCGCTTCAGGAACAGAATAGATGGCCGGCTGCAAATAGCTGCTGCAAACTTTATGAGATTTCATGAGGCTGGCTTCCTGCATCATCTTTCCCGGCGTCGAGACATGACCATAGGAAGCAGAACTCACACTTAAGGCCAATACACCCAAAAAAAGAACAAAGGCCGTGCCGATTGTTTTAATATTCATTTTTCTCATCGCATACCCCGCAATCGCGATTTGAATGTTTTCTTACTTAATACCATTGTATCGCTGAATTACGATTATGACAAACAATATCGTTTCGAAATTAGCGTGTCTTTTGCCGTAATTTTGTTCAAATTTGAGAGATCGGATTTCTAAAATCCTGAAAGCCATGCTATGACATATGGCATGGAAACAGTCTGGATTACTTATATCAGTACTTTTATGATCGGATACCTGATCGGCTCTATCCCCTTTGGCTTGCTGCTCACAAAAATGGCCGGGATGGGAGATATCCGCAGCATCGGTTCCGGCAATATCGGCGCGACCAACGTCCTGCGGACGGGAAATAAAAAACTGGCCCTTTTGACCCTGATACTGGACGGTGCGAAAGGCGCGGCTGCTTTTTTCGCAGCATACTTATACTTTCATCTGTATGATTGCTCCGTTATGGGGGCTTGCGACCCTGATGCGCCCTGTACGTGCTACATGCCATCCGAAATTCAAATGCTCAGCTTTGCAGCGGGCCTTGCCGCTATTATCGGCCATTGCCATCCTGTCTGGCTCAAGTTTAAGGGCGGGAAGGGCGTTGCGACAACGCTCGGAACCCTGCTCATTGCCGTTCCCTATACCGGCCTGATCGCCTGCGCCTCATGGCTGCTGAGCGCCATCATCAGCCGGATTTCATCTCTGTCCGCTTTGATCGCCGTCTTAACAACCCCTTTGACAGCCTTTTATTTTTATTCCTTTGAAGCCTCCATTTTATGCCTGTTGATCACTATACTGGTCTGGATCAAACACGCCGCCAACATCCGCCGGCTTTTAAAAGGTGAAGAACCGAAGATAGGACAGAAAAAATGAGCGATCTCTTTGCCGCACAAAATATCTCCGATATGCCGCTCAGCGACAGGGAAAAGCTTTGCTGGCTGCGCCTGATCCGCACGCCGAATATCGGGCCTGTCACCTTTTACAAGCTATTGGAACGATTCGGAACAGCAGAAAAAGCGCTGGACGCCCTGCCCGAACTCTCAAAACGTGCGGGACGTGCCAAAAATCAAACGCCCTGTTCCGCAGCGGATGCGGAAAAAGAAAGAGCACTGGCTGAGAAATACGGCGCACGGATCATCTGCGCCCGCGAAGATGACTATCCACTCGCACTCTCCGCCATTGATGACGCACCGCCTGTGATCACTGTAAAAGGACAAGTTTCATTACTCCATCAACCGTCAATTGGAATCGTCGGCTCCCGCAATGCCTCTCTGAATGGACGCAAATTCACGGAAACTCTGTCAACCGATCTGGGCAAAGCCGGACAGGTCGTTGTTTCGGGGCTGGCCAGAGGCATTGACACCGCCGCCCATAAGGGCTCCCTGCAAACCGGGACAGTCGCCGTCATTGCCGGGGGCATTGACGTAATTTACCCGGAAGAAAATACCGCACTTTATCAAAGTATTTGTGAGACAGGCTGCGTTGTGGCCGAATCCCCGTTTTCTCAAGTCCCGTTTGCCCAGAGCTTTCCCAGACGCAACCGGATTATTTCCGGCCTGTCCGCCGGGGTGATTGTGGTCGAGGCTTCTTTCCGCTCCGGTTCCCTGATCACTGCACGGCTTGCCGCAGAGCAGGGGCGGGACGTGTTTGCCGTACCGGGATTCCCGGCTGATCCGCGGGCGCAGGGCCCCAATAAACTGATTGCAGACGGCGCGGTTCTGGTACAGCAGGCCGAAGACGTCCTGAATGTGATTAATACTTTTACCCGCTCCGCTCCGAAATCCTTCCATGATATTCAGCCTGCAAATTACATTCCCGCCTATGAAGAAGACGAAGCGATTGTCCAAAACGCCCGTGATCTGATTCTTTCCAAACTCGCCCATACCCCTGTGCAGCAGGACGAATTGCTGCGCGATACGGGCCTGTCCCCCGCCGCTTTTTCCAGTGCATTACTGGAGCTGGAAATCACAGGATTGGTGCAACGGCAAGCCGGTGGAAAAATCTGTTCTTCATGATAAACCTTGACAGCGGCTTTAAAAACAGGCACTTGCGATAGGAAAGAAAAACGAAAAATACCATGGCTCAATCAAATCTCGTTATCGTCGAATCGCCTGCAAAGGCCAAAACAATCGAAAAATATATGGGCGCAGACTATAAAGTTCTGGCTAGCTTCGGCCATATTCGCGACCTGCCCCCCAAAGACGGCTCCGTTTTGCCGGAGGAAGACTTTGCCATGAGCTGGCAGCTGGGAGACCGCGCCTACAAACCCGTTTCAGAAATCCAGAAAGCCGTCAAAAGTGCGAATACGATCTGGCTGGCAACTGACCCGGACCGCGAAGGAGAAGCCATTTCCTGGCATGTACAGGAATATTTGAGAGAAAAAAATCTTCTAAAAGACAAAACTATCAAGCGCGTGACCTTCAATGAAATCACCAAAACAGCGGTCAGGGCCGCCTTTAATCAGGCGCGGACACTGGACACCCCTCTTATTGAGGCCTATCTGGCGCGCCGCGCTCTTGATTACCTCGTCGGTTTTACGCTATCCCCGGTTTTATGGCGCAAGCTTCCCGGTTCAAAATCCGCCGGACGCGTCCAGTCGGTCGCCCTGCGCCTGATTTGTGAACGTGAATCCGAAATTGAAGCGTTCAGGGCGGATGAATACTGGTCAATTCACGCCACACTGCATACACCCGAAGGCGCGCCCTATGAGGCACGGCTCACACACCTTTCCGGCAACAAACTGGACAAGCTGGACATTCAGAACGAGCAACAGGCCAAGGCCGCCGCCGAACGCATCCGTCAGAAAGCCCTGAAAATACAGAGTGTTGAGAAAAAACAGGTTCGCCGGAACCCGTCTCCGCCGTTTATTACCTCTACCTTGCAGCAGGAGGCCGCCAGAAAGTTGTACTTTGGCGCACAAAAAACCATGCGCTGCGCCCAGAAACTCTATGAAGGGGTTTCCATCAAAGGCGAACAGACTGGCCTGATTACCTATATGAGAACGGACGGCACAACCCTTTCCGAAGAAGCCGTTCAACAGGCACGTACATTGATTAACCAGACGTACGGTAAGGAATACGTCCCTGACTCCCCGCGGCTTTTTAAATCCAAAGCGAAAAACGCACAGGAAGCACACGAAGCCATCCGTCCGACTGACCTCTCCCGTACGCCTGCGGAGGTTGCCAAGGTCGTGGATGAGGACATGGCCAAACTTTACCGTCTGATCTGGCTGCGCACGATGGCCTCCCAGATGGAACAGGCCATTATGGACAAAGTTACGGCGGATATTTCAGACGGGACGGATGATGTGGTTTTACGGGCAACCGGCAGTACGGTTGCTTTTGACGGATTCCTGAAAGTGTACGAAGAAAGTACGGATGAGGAGAGCAGCGATGATCAGGATCGCCGCCTGCCACCACTCAAAGAACAGGACATTGCCAAGCTGATCGATATTCTGGAAGAACAGCACTTCACGCAGCCGCCACCGCGTTACAGCGAAGCGTCTCTGGTCAAAAAGCTGGAAGAGCTCGGCATTGGCCGCCCCTCCACGTACGCCTCCATTCTACAGGTCTTGCAGGACAGAAATTACGTCACGCTGGATAAAAGGCGCTTTATACCTGAAGACCGCGGGCGAGTCGTTACGGCGTTTCTGAAAAAATATTTCGGGCGCTATGTTGACTATGACTTTACTGCCAATCTGGAAGAAGAGCTGGACGCCATTGCCGCCGGTCATGTTGTCTGGAAAGAAGTTTTGAGACTATTCTGGCGGGATTTCTCCGCCGCCGTTGCAGATACCAAAGATTTGACCATTACAGAGGTGCTGGACCACCTTGACGAAGAGCTTGGGCCGCACTTCTTTCCCAATGAAGAAGACCGCAAATGTGCGTCTTGCGGCACGGGTCGCCTCAGCCTGAAACTCGGTAAATTCGGCGCGTTTATCGGCTGTTCGAATTACCCGGATTGTAAATATACGCGTCCCCTGGTTGTGCAGGACGAGGAAGCCGCCGAAGAGAACAGGGCGGCGGCATCTTTGGCAAATGAGCCAAAAATTCTGGGGGATGATCCGGAAACAGGACGAAGCGTCTCCCTTCGCCTTGGCCCGTACGGCCCCTACGTACAGATCGACCCGCCGCCGGAAAATGTCGAAGAGCAAAAGGAATACGACGAAAAATTAAAAGTCTGGGAAGAAAAGAAAAAAGAAGCCAAGGCCGCCGGAAAACGAGCCCCGACCAAACCGAAAAAACCGGCCAAGCCAAAGCCAAAGCGTCAGGGACTTCCGAAAGGCACAAACCCGGAAGAATTTACCTTGGAAAAAGCCTTGAAACTTCTGGCATTCCCAAGAGATGTCGGCCTTCACCCGGAAACGGGCAAGATGATACAGGCCGGGATCGGGCGTTTCGGCCCCTACCTGAAGCATGACGATAAATTTACCTCCATCAAGCAGGACGACCCTTTGGAAATCGGCCTGAACCGTGCTGTTGTTGTCATCGCCGAAGCGGCAAAAAAGAAAAAGAACGCCCCGCCACGCAAGAAGAAAGCGGCTCCGAAGAAGAAAAAGGCAGCGGCTAAAAAGTAATGTTTGAGGCACGCCATCATACGGATCTTGATTCCACAAATCTGGAGGCGAGGCGTTTGATTGAATCCGGACAAATATCTAACAGAACAGTCCTGTATGCGGACATTCAAACAGCCGGGCAGGGGAGCCGTGGCCGCACATGGCTTTCGACACAGAAAGGGAACCTGCTCGCCAGCTTTGTGATTCCCGTACCGGAGAACTGGAAAAAGCCACATCTGGCGCTTTACCCGATTTCTTTGGCCGTCAAAAAATTTATTGAGTCCCTGCTGTCCCCTGAAAGCTTTCAAACAGAATTAAAATGGCCGAACGACATTTTACTGGAGCGTCAAAAAGTCTGCGGGTGCTTGCATGAACTGGCCTCTTGTTCCGGGCAACAATTTTTTATTGCAGGCATCGGGATCAATATCGCCTGGCACCCAACACAGACCTCTTCCAGCTTTCCGGCAACATCCCTTCATCAGTACAACAACACTGAATGGCCTATGGAAGACCTGATCACTGATTTGGGTCATTCTATCGAAACCGAGGTCAAACACTGGGAAGATCTGGGCTTCCGGCTTTATATGAAACAGGTCATGCCCCATTTTTATCATTTGGGGGAACCGATTACGATCCACCCCGACCGCCGTAAAGAGAAAGCCGTCACAGGTATTTTTCAGGGCATTGATCTGGACGGCGCTCTGGTGCTAAAAACTCTCGCCGGAACGGAAAAAATCACAACCGCCGAGATTTTCCCCAATCTTGCATGAGTTATGGATAACCACGATCCCTTCTTGGCAGGAAAGTCTTATCTGTGTATAACCCACGAAAAGGGAAGCTGTTACCATGTCTGTGCACAATGATACGATTTTTGCTCTGGCCACACCAAACGGACGATCCGGCGTGGCCGTCATCCGTGTATCCGGGCCTGCGGCACTGAAAAGTCTGGAATACTTTCTAAGCGAAGAAGACCGAAAGGCCATCAAGCCGCGCTTTGCTTACCTTGCCAGCTTGTTCTCTCCTCTGATCGACCGCAATGTTTCACATGAAACATCTGGGAAGATGATTGATAAAGGTCTGGTGATCTACTTTAAAGCCCCGAACAGTTTTACGGGAGAGGATGTGATTGAGTTCCAGTTACACGGCTCCCCTGCCGTGATTTCAGAACTTTCACGCCATTTGTCACAAATCGAGGGCTACCGCCCGGCAGAAAGAGGGGAGTTTACCCGCCGGGGGTTCGAAAATGGCCGCATGGATTTGACCGAGGCCGAGGCTGTGGCCGACCTGATTGACGCGGAAACAACGGCGCAGAAAGATCAGGCGCTGTCACAAATGTCCGGGACGCTGAAAAATCTTTATGAAGGATGGGCGGCAGAACTGACAAAATCTCTCGCTTTTCTGGAGGCCGATCTGGATTTCCCGGACGAAGACCTGCCGGAGGGTGTGGCCGCACAAGTCCTGCCTAAAATCCAGGCTCTGAAAGCGGAAATCGAGGCCCATTTGAATGATAACCGCCGGGGGGAGCGCCTGCGCGACGGCATAAATATCGCGGTGATTGGTGCACCAAATGCCGGAAAGTCCTCCCTCGTCAATGCGCTGGCACAGCGCGATGTCGCCATTACCTCCGATTTTGCCGGAACGACGCGCGACGTTCTGGACGTCCATCTGAATATCGCCGGATACCCGGTCATTCTCAGCGATACAGCCGGGCTGAAACCCGAACTTTTGAGCGGCGATGCCAAAAACGCGCAGGACTATATTGAATCTGAGGGAATTAAACGGGCCATCAAAGTCGCGCAGCAGGCGGACATTAAACTCCTCGTTTTCGAGGCCCACCAGCCAGCGGATGAAGCGACAAAAGCCCTGATAGATGAACACAGCCTGATCATTCATAACAAAAGCGACCTCGCAGACACCCATGAGGACAAAAACGCGCTTTATATTTCAGTATCGGAAAATAAAGGTCTGGGCCAGCTTCTGGCTGCTCTGGAAGATAAAATCAAAGGTTTGATCGGGACTTCGAGCGCGCCGACGCTCACACGAGAGCGGCACCGGCATCAGCTACAGGAATGCATGGACAGTCTAGACCGCGCTCTGGGAGCTGAACTGCCTGAATTAATGGCAGAGGACATACGCCTCGCCGTCCGCGCCCTTGGTCGCATTACCGGGCGAGTCGATGTGGAGGATCTGCTGGATCTTATCTTTAACGAGTTCTGCATCGGCAAGTGACATCTCGGGAATGCCATGTTCTTCCTTCAGAGCTCGCCACGCCTCACATAAATCAGATTCCGGGATTAATTCTCGCGCTTTTTGCTCTGTAAGGCCTACTTGCCCTAGATTTTCGATGAGTTGCTCATAAATCGTGCGGCCAAAATGAAGAGGGGCCGGGGTTTCCAGATTCAGATCCTCCAGCAAAAGCCGCGCCGCCGCAATCATAATCAGGCAATTGACATTCATGCGGGCCTGAAGATCATCTCGTTCAAACAGCTTCAGTTTTTCTACTTTGTCCATCAGATTTCTGCTAAAAACACTGTCTTCCATGGCCGGAAACAGCGCGATCAGTTCACAGCACTGGTGATTAAACGCTCCCGGATCCTCAAGTCTATCATATGGAAACATATATTCAATCGTGCCATACTGCTCTGGAATAGCAGGCAAAGGACAAGGTTTTCCCTGAACGGCTCTTGATAGAGCCTCACTCACCCCCCCTCATTATTTTCTCCATTCATCCATCGTTGAGACACAGTTTATAGATTTTTCGGGGAATTTGATACACTTTTCGGTGCGTTTCATTTCGAATATGCTGAGCGCCTGTGGAAAAGCTGGAAATTTCATATAAAATCAGGTATATGTCGTTCCGGTATGAATAAAGACTATGATGTGATTGTCATTGGAGGAGGCCACGCAGGCTGTGAGGCGGCGGCGGCGGCGGCACGTATGGGTGCAAAAACCGCTCTCCTGACCCACAAAAAAGACACGATCGGTGCGATGTCATGCAATCCGGCGATTGGCGGGCTTGGGAAAGGTCATCTGGTACGTGAAATTGACGCTCTGGACGGATTAATGGCACGCATCATTGATCAGGCGGGCATCCAGTTCCGCATGTTAAATGCCTCCAAAGGCCCGGCTGTGCGCGGCCCAAGAGCTCAGGCAGACCGCAAACTATACCGCGAAGCCATGCAGGCCGCCCTGTTCAACTACCCAAACCTTGACGTTCTGGAAGGCGGGGCAGAAGATTTAGTTATCAAGGAGGGTACGTGCCGCGGCGTTGTAACAGGCAGTGGCGAAACCTTGTCAGCCAACGCCGTGATTTTAACAACAGGGACGTTTTTGCGCGGCCTAATTCACCGGGGAACGGAGCAAACCCCCGCGGGTCGGGTCGGCGAAAAACCAGCGATTGGCCTCGGCGAGACCCTTGAAAAACTTGGATTTCCTCTCGGCAGACTAAAAACAGGCACGCCGGCCAGATTGAGCGGCCCGACCATTAACTGGAGTGCTTGTGAGGTGCAAAAGGGCGATACCCCGCAAATTCCGTTTTCCTATATGACGGACAAAATCACCGTGCCGCAAATTGACTGCCATATTACCTATACAACTGCGGAAACACACCAGATTATTCGCGACAACCTGCATCAGGCGCCGCTTTATTCCGGGCAGATTTCCGGCACAGGGCCGCGCTACTGCCCATCCATTGAAGATAAAGTCGTCCGTTTTGCCGATAAGGAACGCCACCAGATTTTTCTGGAGCCGGAAGGGCTGGACGACCCGACGGTTTACCCAAACGGTATTTCAAACGCCCTGCCGAAGGATGTGCAAGAAGCCTTCCTGCGCACGATCCCAGGACTGGAAAAGGTTGAAATTCTGGAATGGGCCTATGCCATTGAATATGATTACTGCGACCCGCGTGATCTGAAAAACACGCTGGAGAGCAAGCGCCTCCCCAGTCTTTATATGGCCGGGCAGATTAACGGCACGACCGGATACGAAGAAGCCGCCGCACAAGGCCTGATGGCGGGGATTAACGCCGCGCTCGCCGTTAAAAATGGCAATGATGTTTCACGTGAAACATTCACGCTCGACCGGGCAGAGGCTTATATCGGCGTGTTGATAGACGATTTAATCAGCCGCGGCGCACCGGAACCTTACCGCATGTTTACCAGCCGTGCCGAATACCGCCTGACACTCCGCGCCGATAATGCCGACCAGCGCCTGACGGATAAAGGACTGGATATCGGGTGTATCGGCAATGAGCGAAAAACCGCGTGGCAAAAGAAAAAGCGGGAACTTGCGGCAGCGGAAGAACTCGTCACAAACCTTATGGCAACACCTTATGAATTAAAAAACCATGGGCTGAACATTAATCAGGACGGCCAGAAACGGAGCGCCGCCGACCTGCTGCGCTATGCGGAGATTGGCTGGCCGGAACTCCAGAGCGTCTGGCCGGAGTTAAACGAGTTAAGCCCTGCGATCAAAGAGCAGATTGCAATTAATGCCCTGTATTCAGGCTATATGGCTCGTCAGGAAGCTGATATTCATGCGTTCCGCAAGGATGAAGCCTTAAAATTGCCGGAAGATCTGGATTATAACCTCGTTGGTTCCCTGTCCAATGAAGTCCGGGAGCGCCTGAAACACGTCCGTCCTGAAACACTTGGTGCTGCCAGCCGCATCCCCGGCGTGACGCCCGCCGCCGTCATCGCCCTTTTAAGACACGTCAAAAAGAAAGCCGCATGACAGATTTTACACCAGAGCAGACAGAAAAACTTGAAACCTACCTGAACCTGCTCCGTAAGTGGCAAAAAACTATTAACCTTGTCAGCAATTCAACACTGAACGATGCCTGGGAGCGCCATATTCATGATTCCGCCCAACTAAGCGATCACATTCCTCGTGGGGCTCATCTTCTCGATATTGGTAGTGGCGGGGGCTTTCCGGCACTCGTTCTGGCCATCATCCGCCCGGATGTTACCGTCACGATGGTTGAATCCGATACACGTAAATGCACTTTCCTGCAAACAGTCGCCAGAGAGACGTCCACACATGTAAAAGTCCTCAATGAAAGGATCGAGGACGTGCCCCCACATTCATCATACGATGTCATCACAGCGCGGGCTTTTGCCTGTGTGGAAAAAATTCTTTACCTCACCCGCTCTTTCTTTATCAAAAACCCGGAACTTTTTTGCCTGCTGTTAAAAGGGGAGAATGCGGATGAAGAAATCAGAGAGGCAAGACAAATATATGATTTCAGCCTGGAAGACACTCAAAGCCTGACAAATACAAAAAGTAAAATCCTCAAGATCTGGAATGTTTCACGTGAAACATCTTTTTAGCTTCTCTTTTTTTGCTCACCTGTGCTAAAGAAATATATGGCCTTACCCAAAGAGAAATCACCAAAGATTTTTGCCGTTGCCAACCAAAAAGGCGGTGTCGGCAAAACCACAACCTCGGTCAATCTTGCCACAGCTCTTGCTGCCTGCGGAAAAGACGTTCTTTTGGTGGATCTCGATCCGCAGGGAAATGCCTCAACAGGGTTAGGGGTCCCAAGAGGCGCAAATTTAAAGACCACTTACCACCTTCTTTTTAACGAGAGTGACGTAAAAAACGCTGCTATAGAAACAAAAATCCCGCATTTGTCCTTGTTGCCTTCTTCGATGCATTTGGCAGGGGCAGAAATCGAACTGGTCAATGAAAAAGAACGGGAGTCAAGGCTTTACAAGCATTTACGCGGCTGCACATCCTATGATTATATTGTGATAGATTGCCCGCCATCCTTAAGTTTGTTGACAATTAATGCCTTTGTGGCGTCCCATGCCGTTATTGTTCCTCTGCAATGCGAGTTTTATGCTTTGGAAGGCCTTAGCCAGTTAACCAAAACAATTGAGCGCGTCCAGAAACATTTTAATCCGACCCTCACCATCCACGGCATCCTGTTGACTATGTATGATGCCAGAAACAAACTCTCCATGCAGGTGGCGCGTGACGTCCGCGGACATTTCGGCAAGCGGGTTTACAAAACAATTATTCCCCGTAACGTGCGCCTGTCCGAGGCCCCATCTTACGGATTACCGGCGATTATTTACGACACACGCTGCTCAGGCGCACAGGCTTACATTCGTCTTGCATCTGAAATTATCCGCCGTGAAAAAGAAGATTCCCGCATTTCACAAAGTAAAGAGGCCGCATAATGAGCACAAATTTAAGTCTGGATCCGAAAAAAAGAGGGCTGGGAAGAGGGCTGGACGCCTTGTTCGAAAGCAAAGAAGAAGATTATGCCCAAATAGCCGAAGATAGCAACTCATCCGGCCTTCAGAAGAAAGTCGTCGGGATTGAACAACTCGTTCCCAACCCTGCCCAGCCAAGGAAAACATTTCGTCAGGAGGCTTTGGAGGAACTGGCGTCTTCCTTGAAAGAATATGGCATCCTGCAACCTTTGCTCGTGCGTCCCAAACAGGGCGCAGAAGAACTTTATGAGATTATTGCCGGGGAACGCCGCTGGCGTGCCTCCCAGATAGCACAACTTCACGAAATTCCTGTGGTCGTACGTGAGTTGACAGATTCCGAGGCATTGCAAATCGGTCTGGTTGAGAACCTGCAGCGGGAAGACCTGAATCCGGTTGAAGAGGCACTCGGATATCAGAAATTGATCGAAGAATTTGGTCATACCCAACAAAAAGTTGCGGCACTAGTGGGGAAAAGCCGAAGTCAGGTGACCAATATGCTGCGGCTTTTGGGGCTGCCTCAGAGTATCCTGAACATGCTGGAAAACGGTGAGATTACAACAGGCCATGCCCGCGCCCTGATTGGCAAGGAGAATGCGGAAGATCTGGCAAAAGAAATTCGTGATAAAGATATCAGTGTACGGGAAATTGAAGAACTGGTTTCAAATTCCGCTGTGAAGGACTCAAAATCTTCCGCAAAACCTGTCAAAGACTCCGACACGCGCGCGCTGGAAAAAGAAATTTCAGATACGCTCGGGATGTTGGTCAATATCAATGTCAGAAACGGCAGCCATAAAGGAAATGTGAAAATTTCTTTTAAGTCATTGGACCAGCTTGATTTTCTTCTTCACAAGCTTAGCAGGAACTAGCAGTTTGCTGAAAACTGTTCTTTGAGTATTTTCGACTTTTTCAACAGACTGCTACGCTTCACAGGCGGATAAGATAACCGTAAATCTGGCGCCCTGAATTGTTTTGCCGTCCTCTGCATAGATATTTTCCGCGTAAATTTTTCCGCTATGCGCTTCGATAATCTGTTTGGCAATGGAGAGGCCCAGGCCAGAATTCTGTGTGATATCATGATGTTCCGGGCGGTCAGAATAAAAACGATCAAAGATTTTTGTCAATTGGCCTTCGGGGATCCCCGGTCCCTGATCCTCAACACTTACCTTGATCTGATGACCTTCACGCGTCATTTCTATCATAATTGGCGACTTACCCTGATGAAAGGACAGCGCATTTGAAACAAGGTTCTGAAAAACCTGCCCCATTGAGTCACCTTTTACCAGAATGTAACAATCTTCTTCTGGAAAGGACATTGCAATGAGATCATTCCCGCTATCTGCATTCTCTAAATCATGTCGGTCTATCGGTTTCCGATAGTATATTGTCAGGTCTTTTAGTAATTTCTTTAGATCAACGACCTCGAAAGAATCTCTGGCCAGTTCTGAATCCAGACGGGAGTGCTTAGAGATATCACTGATCAGACGATCCAGACGATGCACATCCTGTTCCATGATTTTCAACAGCCCTGTGCGCTTTTCTTCTTCATTTATGACCAGGGCCGTCTCAATCGCACTACGGATAGAGGTAATCGGATTCTTGATTTCATGCGCAACATCCGCCGCAAAGTTTTGAATCGCGTCAATACGTGTATCAAGCGCAACAGTCATTTGCCGCAAAATAATTGAAAGCTCGCCAATTTCGTCCTTGCGACCACTCATGTCAGGAAGATCTGTCAGGTCACGTTTTCCACGACGAATGTCTTCTGCTGCGCGACCCAGACGTTTCAGAGGTATTGCAATAAAGCTGGAAAGATAGACTGATAATAAAAAGGTCAGGATAATCACAATAATAAAAGCTTGTATAATGTCCTTACGCACTTCATCAATCGCATGTGTAATTTGGTCTCCCGCCATAATAATCAAAATTGCGCCCTGGACACCATTCTGACCTTTCACAGGAGATGATGACGTCAAAACGAAAGAATCTTTGAACGACCATGCAGACAGTCCCGAAATACCCTTAAGCGCCGTGTGCAATTCAGGAAGTTTTCGAAGAGGATTACTAGATGATTCGTGATCCACAGGAAAATCAGGGAGCGTTGTCTGAAGGGGATTCAGATACAAAAACAGGGTTGCAAATGTCTCTGTAAAATTCAGGACTTCTCCTAACTGATCTTCCCTAACATTTCTGTTTCCCCAGAAATTTCCAATATTTTCGACAATTTCTTCTTCGGAATTGATATAAAATAAACTTTTACCATCGGGCCAGATATCCCGTAAACGTTCAATAACATCCGGATCATCCCGCATCAACATCGCAATCATATTGCTTTCTTCTTCCAGATGGACATAGGCCGATTCAATCAGGTTTTGCTTGTATTTATCCAGATAGAAAATACCAAACCCCATGATCAACAAGGGAATCACATTCACAGCCAGAACAACCAGGGTTAAGCTTGAACCGTGCCTTTTTTTGCTGGGTTTAGAAGGAATATCAGGCGTTGTCATCTCTGTATTTGTATCCTACGCCATACAGAGTTTCAATGCGTTCGAAAGAATTGTCCAGATTCTTGAACTTTTTGCGGATGCGTTTGATATGGGAATCAATCGTGCGGTCGTCTACATAAATATTATCACCATAAGCCGTATCCATTAACTGATCACGGGTTTTCACATGTCCCGGATGCGCAACAAGTGTTTTCAAAAGCAGATATTCTGTCACCGTCAGGTTAAGCGGTTTTCCTTTCCAGGCGCATAAATGGCGAGAATCATCCAGAATTAAATCTCCGCGCTCTACCTTTTCCGGAAGATCTGGCTTGTGCCTCGCACTTCCGTTAGAAGATAGCTCATGCCGTTTAATCAGAGCGCGCAACCTTGCAATCAGAAGCTTTTGTGAAAACGGCTTGGTAATATAATCATCCGCGCCAAGCCGAAATCCCATCAGCTCATCCACTTCGTCGTCTTTTGACGTCAGCATGATAATCGGATGCGTGTAATCCTGGGAGCGCAGCTTTTGCAACAGCTCCAGACCGTCCATGCGTGGCATTTTGACATCCAGAACCGCGACATGCGGCGGATTTTCCTGCAAAGCTTCAAATCCGGCCTCTCCGTCATGATACACGGAAACATCAAAGCCTTCTGCCTCCAGCGTCATTTTGAGGGAGGTTGTGATATTTTGATCATCATCAACAAGGGTAATTGTTGGATTCTTTGTAAAAGCCATATTTCATTATACAAACATATTGCCTAAACAAAAATTAATAATATTTATCATCGCGATAACACAAAAAAATTGACATAAACTAAAAAACTTTATATAAGCAAGCTAATTTATATTAGGAGGATGTGATATGAATGATATGAGTAGCAAAATTACTACATCATCTTTAGGACCAGCTGAACCAGATCCTAGGATTGTGAAATTACGAGAGAAGGTTAACAACGCTTTCCTTAAGGCCGGATTACTCGAACGTAAAGTATTTATTCCCAATGAGCGTACAAAAACGGGTACAGAATATCTGGCCATATCCGATTATCTTAAAGCAAAGGAAATCGATCTGTCCATGACGCCCTTCGACAGTTTTGGGAAAGACCCCGTCAGGATGTCAATCGCCGTGCGAACACATGAACAGGATGCTTACGACGTAACAGCAGCCAAAATACAAAGGGCTCTTGACCGCGCGGAAATAGAAAATGTGTCCTGGCATCTGGAAAAACCCCTTATACCGGCAAGCGTGCCGCGCAGAAAACAAATTCCTGTGCATATGATGAAAGATGCCAAGGCTTCTGATTCACCGGACCCACAAGAAGAAATAGAACTTCCACAACCCTGATTCTGATGTTATTTTTCCATTCCCGGCATCAGGAAGTAAGAAACAGGAACATATCTTGCTTTTTCAAAGGCGCATTGCGTCCATGGATTCGTGATATTTCCTGCACCGCTGAATCTTGTCGGAACTCCATCACCGGTCCAGTGAGACCAAGGCACCTCGGCACCTTCCTCTTTTGGCTGATCCGCACCATACCAGTGCCGCCCAAATTGTGGCATGGCCGGATTGGCTGCCTTTGTTCTGAAAACCGTTAAAAGTACAGGCCTTGTACCTTCTGGAACAAACAAGCGACCGTTTTCATCCGGCTCAACAGCAACCATCTCATCACGGTCAATCATATTGTAAAAATTATGGCGTGCATATTCAGCCAATTCCTGATCTTTCATCTCGTCCAGATGAGCAGGCGGCTCAAAAATCCTGTGGTCGTGGTCTATATCATAAACTGAGGATACTTTTTCTATAATTCTTTCCAAGCCTTTGCCTGGTATTGCATTTCCAAAGTCTTGATCTCTCATCAACCATGCAAAACAGGGGGAAGACATCATGAGCGCCTCCATTGCTGTCCATCCTGTCGCATCATATTTCGGAAAAACGGATGTATCTGCCGCATCAATTTTAAGGGTTGCCAAGCCTGCTTCGTCTGCAATAACAGAACATCGTGCGGACGGAACGATAACTCGACTATTATATCTTTCTACCATGTAAAATCTATCTTGTTGCTCGAACTAAAATTATATTTGTTTTTCCTGAACTAGTAAAATTTGGAGCTTTTAAAAACTTTTTTCACCATGATTTTTAAACTAATTACATTATCAAAACCTAATGAAAACATACTATTAATCAAAATTGCAACCACTTTATGGCAAAAAAGAAATAATATTTCAAAAATAGTTATATAAACTGCCGCAAATCAGGATTTTTGCTGTCGGAGATGGATGTTTATTTACAATTGCCCGGATGTGAGCCGAAACGTCAGATCCCACAGGAAAACGCATCAGGGAAGCGCAACAAGGCTCCAGAACCTCACAGACACCCCCGATGTCCTTGTTTTCTTTCATACCCAGTAAAATATGAACGGGTCGGTTATCCTTTTTATTCCACTCATTTAATATGGCCGCGACTGTTTTTGCGCCATCCACATTATGGCTGCAATCAAACCACAATTCCCACTTTTCTGGCAGTAAATCCACATATTTCCCGGCTTTCTTACGCTCCATACGTCCCGGCCAGTAAATGGTTTGCAGGCCTTTCGATTTTGCTTCTTCTGAGACTGGGAACTCTCTTTCGGTTGTTTCCAGAACCGCCAAAGCCGTTCCGGCATTATAAATCTGGTGATCCCCAATCAGGTTCGGCAGGCGATAGCTTGTTTCCTGATCGCCATATTGAAAGATAAAATTTTGCTGCGCTTTTTTGACGTGCCATTCGCGTCCATACAGGATTGATTGCGCGTGTTTTTCCCGGCATTTCTCCGATAAAACCTCTTCCGCTTCTGCTGCCTGCGGGCCAGTAATACAAGGAACATCCTGCTTGATAATTCCTGCTTTTTCCGCAGCAATTTTCTCCAGCGTATTACCTAAAAATTCCATATGGTCGAATGAAATCGGTGTGATGACAGTTGCCAGAGGTTTTCGAATAATATTTGTGCAGTCCAGCCGCCCCCCCATCCCGGTTTCCAGCAGCACAATGTCCGCTGCATGACGGCTGAATAATAAAAAGGTCAGCGCAGACGTCAATTCAAAAAATGTGACCGGGTTACCTGCGTTTTTCTCAAAGACTTCATCCAGCGTTTCTTCCAGTTCTTCATCGGAAATATGCTGGCCAGCCAGATAAATACGTTCGTTAAAGGCTAGCAAATGCGGCGAGGTATAAGCATGGACCTTATAGCCCGCTGCCTCTAAAATCGCGCGGAGCGTTGCAATGACAGACCCTTTGCCATTCGTTCCGGCAACGTGAATGACGGGCGGCAATTTTTCATGCGGATTGCCAAGTCTGGACAGAATTTCCCTGTAATAGCGATTGTCCTCAAAATTGACACGGCTGCCACCGTCCCGACGAAGTTCATAGATATGTTGCAGTTTTTGCTGCAAGGATGAATTAGGGTGGAGCGCGTCTTCGTCGTGCATTTATGTAAGAGCCGGAACACTGCTATTTGGTGACATCAGAAGCTTTAAAATCCGCCCCAGAGTCTGTTTCTGCTCTGAACGTGGGACGATCATATCTACCATGCCATGTTGCAACAGATACTCCGCGGTCTGGAACCCCTCCGGCAAATCTTCTCGCACGGTTTCCTTGATCACCCGCGCCCCGGCAAAGCCGATCATTGCACCCGGTTCGGCAATGTGAATATCCCCAACCATGGCAAAAGATGCGGAGACACCGCCCGTGGTCGGATTTGTTAGAAGAACGATATAAGGCAATTTTGCTTCCTTGACCATTTCCACAGCGACGATCGAACGTGGCATTTGCATCAGGGAAATCATCCCCTCCTGCATCCGCGCGCCGCCGGAAGAGGGGATAGCAATAAATGCAGCATTTTCCTTAACCGCCGTCTTGGCCGCCGTGACCAGCCCTTCGCCAACCGCCGCCCCCATGGAGCCGCCCATAAAAGAAAAATCGAACGCAGCAATTACAGTTTTTTCACCATCAATTTCGCCCAGTGCGACAACAATCGCGTCTTGCCGTCCTGTTTTCGAACGGGCCTCTTTCAACCGCGCGCTATAATATTTTTTGTCCTTGAATTTCAGGGGATCTTCACTGACTTTCGGAACCTTGATTTCTTCATACCGGCCTTCATCAAAATAAAAGGCCAGACGGTCATCCACGTCCCATTTCATGTGATGGCCGCAATGCGAACAAACATTTTTGTTCTCCGCATATTCCGTATGGAACAACATGCCCTCACAGGCCGTGCATTTCACCCACAGATTTTCCGGCACGTCCTTTGGTGTGCCGACAATCGAGTTAATACGTGGTCTAATAAAGTTCGTTAACCAGTTCATGGCAATGTTTTATCAGGAAGTTATCCAAAAGGGAAGGTTTAGGTGATAGCAGCTTTCAATGCGTGTACTTTTTCACTGATCCGGTCTTTCGCGCCCGCGCTGTCCTGTTCAATTTCTGATACGAGCGCGGAGCCCACGACAATTGCATCGGCGGCATCAGCAAAAGCTTTCGCATCATCAGGCGTTTTAATGCCAAACCCGACGGCCACAGGCAGGTCCGTCATGGTTTTGATGTGGGCGATGTGGTCTTTTACGCTGCCGACATCCGCGCTGGCCGTGCCTGTTACGCCTGTAATAGATACATAATATAAAAAGCCGGAGGCATGGGAAATCACAGTTTTTAAGCGATCATCTTCCGTCACGGGCGTCACAAGCCGGATCAGATCGATCTCCGCGGCTTTTGTATGAACGGAAAGCTCTTCGTCTTCTTCCGGGGGCAGGTCAACAATAATCAACCCGTCCACACCGGCGCTTTTGGCGTCCTGCACGAATGCTTCACAGCCATACCGATAGATAGGGTTAAAATATCCCATCAGGATCAAAGGGGTTTCCTTGTGAACCTCCCGAAAATTTCTGGCCATGTTTAGGGTTTTTTTCAAGGTCGTTCCGGCTATTAAGGCCCGCTGCGTCGCTGCCTGAATGGTTGGGCCGTCCGCCATCGGGTCGGTAAACGGCATGCCAAGTTCGATAATATCTACCCCGGCATCCGGCAGAGCGTTCAAGATCGCTTGCGCTGTTTCAATGTCCGGGTCACCGGCGGCAATATAACTAACCAGCGCGGTTTTTCCTTGTTGTTTCAGAGTCTCAAACGTGTTTTGTATGCGGTTCATGATTTTTTCTTTTTAGCGAGCATGTTCGTTAATTGCACGTATTATTTACCTTGTCTATCAGGGGCAGCATCCCGCACGCTTTTATATTCCCGCATACAGCATTCGCCTGACTCCGGCGCGCACAGGCATTCTCCCGTATGGGAGGCGATTTCCGCATGATCGGAAGATTGTAAAACCATGTCCGCCAGTCCCTTGATAAAGACCGGATGCGTTCCCACTGTTTCTGCCCGGTAATACCCTTCTATCCCCAGCTTGTCGGCGACATGTTTGTATTCAATATCCAGCTCAACCAGCGTTTCCACATGTTCCTGCGTAAAGGCATGCGGATAAATCAAAACCGGGACTTTGTCTGTGGCGGCTTTTTCCAATGCCTCCTCGGTGGACGGGCCAATCCATTTTTTCGGGCCGACACGGCTTTGGTAGCAAAT
>CAKZKV010000247.1 GCA_937124505.1 uncultured Alphaproteobacteria bacterium | reverse complement strand
TTATGCGCGGCAGGATGAAATCGGTACACCCTACTGCTTCACCATTGATAACGACACGCTGGAAGATCAGACCGTCACGGTGCGCGACCGCAATACCATGACGCAGGAACGGGTGAGTCTGGATCAAGTCGGGTCATATTTACGCGAAAACCTGAAACCGTCAAAGGTCATGCAAACCAAAAAAGCGGCTTAAGAAAGGAATTTTTCCCTTTCTACACCACTGCTTCCGGTCCGGCAGGCGCTTGTTTAAAATCATCTTCGGTGATGCGCGCTCCCTGTGCATTAAAGAATTTATAATCGTTGGTAACCTCCCAAGGTCCATGACCGATTTGATAATGTCTGGTCGTTAAGATGGCGTGGTCTCCCTGCCCGTTATCATATACGTTCATCCCGCGCACAATACCCAGGCCATGCCCGTTTTGTGGCTCCTCAACGATATCCCGAATAGCCTGGCGGGTTGCGTCTGCAGGAATTGTTTCCTGTAACTTTTCTTGAGCCTGTGCGGTTAATGGGGCGTACCCCGCAATCCCGTCTCTAAAACCATTTACAGAACCACCTACCTGGATTTCGACAGTCTCGCGCTTCTCCGTCGGCAAATCCATCAGGGACAAAACTCTTGTCCCGATGGCTCGATCTTCCCAGGCCATGTTCCCAATATTTGCACGGCGCTCAAGCAGTTTCCCGTCCGTTGCACCGCTAAAACTCTCCCCCAGAAAGGTTTGGGAACGTAATGCGGCTCCGATAAACTGCAGCATACCGTTGAAACCAGTCTTTGCCACTCCCGGAAAATATGTTTTTGATAAGTCACTCATGATAACACCTCTATTATTATTTATCGTTTTTGTTACACTAATTTTCCATATTTTTCAATCCTTTTACGTAGACCATGTCCCTCTCCCTGTCTTCTTAGCAGGAACAGACGTGTAATGTCCCTTTGTTCAAGCTTTTTCAAGCCGATCCGTCCGGGCACGGCACTTCACAATAGAGGTTGTCCCCCTCTTCCACCAGTTTCCAGGCATATCTCTCAAAAGGACTTAAGTCCGCCGATGAAGGGCCATCCTCACCAGATGCAGATCTTCTAATGTGCTGATAGGCGGCCTGCCACGTTGCCTCCCCTGACAATGGGCCGTGTTTGATCAATCCGTCCCGACCGGAAACATGTCCTTCAAATCGGATCGTCTCAAGAAAAGACGTCTTTAAATCCTGCTCTCTTTCGGCCCATTTGACTTTCCGCTTATTTTGAGGTGTCAGGGCACTGACATCCGTGACAAAATGCTCCAAAACCTTTTGGGCCCATTCTTCCGGCTCTCCTCTACGATCCACACGCCAGACAAGAGGGTGATCCCGTAACGAAGACGTATCCACAGACTCACCACCTTCCGCAATGTTTTCTTGCTGGCGGATGATAAAAGTCGGCTCCCTTGCATGAGAACTCACTGCAATCTGTCCGTCATATCCCTCCACCACGATCAATTTATATCCGTCCCTGTTATCGGGAGAGTAACGTGTAATGTCTTCCGCCGTGATTCCTGATTCTATCAAGGCATCAACAACATAATCATCATAAGGAACAGACGGTGCCGCAACCTGCCCAAAAGGGGTTCTCGGGCGGGATGTTTTTGGTTTTGTTCTTGCGTGGCCTTGCCAGTCCTCCTCTTCATTTGTCACGATGTCACCATGAACGCGAACTTCATGGATGTGAGCCTCTGTTTCAACAGGTTCAAGAGCCTGCGCCCCTTCATTACACTGTGGCTGCTCCGCAATATCTGTTACAGGTTCCGGCCTTGCCAAAACTTTATCTTTACCTCTGTTTCTTGATTTCTGTTTTCTTTTCCGTTTGCGGCCCGGCTTCTCATTTGAAGTAGGTTCGCGAATATCCGCCATCGCAGCAACTGGCCCTTCGGGGGGATTCAGAACTCTTTCAAAGGCCGTTAACACATCCTGACGAATGTAATGCTGGTCCGCAAGCGCGACAAAGCGCTCTGTGAGATCTTTGTCCTGAGCGATGCAAGATAATAACAATTTCTGGTTTGCCGCCCCAAGCGGCTTAAACAAATGATGAGTCAGTGCTTTGATATTATCGGCATCCAAAGTCGGGGTCGATCCCAATAACCCTCCCCACCTTTTTTCCGACCTCACAGAGGCTTCAATCGCAGAAATTAAATGTTCCGCTAAAGCTGGGGCCATATCCGCATCATTTTTTAAAGCGGCATCGAGGCGTTCTCCTGCTCTTTCCGCCTCTCGCCTCAGTGTTTCCTTATTTTTAGGATCAAAAATATCATGCACAGCCCCCACAAGCACATCACGTGGTGAGGGAGTTGAATCCTGACCTTTTTTTCTTCCAAACATCACACATTCTCTCTATCTAATCGGTACAAAATTAATACAAGTATACTCAAATTTGCAAGGAACTTTATTAGAATATGAAAAATATTGCAAATCATTTTTGCGTTTTATACCCTAATACCCTTTTGCATTCAACGCGTGAGCAGGCATCAACAGAGAAAAAGAATGAAAAAATAAATGGTGGTAGGCGCAGTCAAACCCTAACTATTCTCCGGCTATAATCCCTGCTTTAAAGTTTTTTACAAGATAATTTAAAAATTTTTAGGGATCATTCAGACTTCCTATCATCCGATACGCTCCGATCTTGACCATGCTGGCCAGTGCGAAAAACACCAAGGCATAGCCCCAGACCATCAGCGCCAACGGCCAGCCGGTCGGGGCCATGAGCCATCCGTAGACAACGGCCAGCGTACCGAGAAGCTGCTGAAGACGCCCAAAACGCCCAGAGCGCTCGCCACGGCCAGAACGCGTTTCATATCCCAGCGCACGGGTTTTGAAGCCACCGGCATATGATCATAGGCGATCATCATGATCGGAAAATCGTTGAGCAAAGCCAGCAAGACGATCAGCACGGCGGTGACAGGGTAGAAATCAAACACAAGGATGCTGGCCGTCATAAACAGCAAAACGCGTGTTGTTTCGGCGATACGGTATATGGCGTATCCGGTCATGCGCTCGAATATGCGGCGGGATTCCTCCAGCGCATGAGTGATGACCGAAAGCCCGGGAGCCGTCAAAACAGGCGTGGCGGCTGCACGCACCGCATCAGTGGCCCCGCTGACCGAAATGCCGATATCGGCCTGTTTGAGAGCCGGGGCATCGTTCACGCCATCACCCGTCATGCCTACAATGTGATCGTCGTCCTGTAGTGTTTTCACAATCTCGAATTTATGTTCGGGAAAAATACGGGCAAACCCGTCCGCTTTTTTGATTTCAGCGAGCTTGTCGATTTTTTCATCTGCATCGAAAATAGATTCAGCCGTGACGATTTTCAGGCCCAGATCAAGCTGCCCGGCAATTTCCTTGGCAATAGCTTCGTGATCGCCGGTAAGCATCTTGATGGTGATGCCCATGTCGCGGATTTTTTTGATCGTCGCCGCGCTATCTTCGCGCGGCGGATCGGACAGCCGCAACCTCGATCATCCACGGGATCGGCCCCCAG
>CAKZKV010000246.1 GCA_937124505.1 uncultured Alphaproteobacteria bacterium | reverse complement strand
GAGGGAGCGTAGCCAAAACGCAGCATAATTTTTGCCGTAATTTCAGTTTTGGGAATTGCGTTGGTGGTGTTTTCCCACTATGTTAGAAAACACTTTTCCCGCGAGCATGGCGGAATAGGTAGACGCAACGGACTTAAAATCCGTTGTCCGTAAGGACGTGGGGGTTCAAGTCCCCCTGCTCGCACCACTCTCCATATTTGATCTTTTGCATCGAATCCGATGATCAATTCGTATTGACATAATGCTTGAATAGCTGTGTTCTCCTTCAAAATATATTTTAACAATCTTACAAGATGGAGAATCTGATGAGTGGTGATGTAAAAAGAGCGAGTTTAGCGTGTGTCTTGGCAGCGGCAGTGGCAATTCCTGCAACAGGTTTTGCGGATGTGGCTCCCGCAAACGAAGAACAGGCCGAAACAGAATATGCCATATGTGTCGGAGGTGGACGCACGGTTTATACAGGTGAAGTCTCTCAATTTGAAGTGACAGCGGATGGCGGGGCGGCCTTTGTTGATCAAAATGGGGAACCACAGCATCTCGCAAGCTGGGTGGATTGCACGACGCACGATTTATAATCCGCTGATTTTATACTCTCAACTTTAAAGTTTTGTGTACGGGCCGGAAAAAGCGATTTTTCGGGAAGACACGTTCTTTACAGATTGAAAAAGTCTGATTACTCTGTTTCTTGATTAACTTAAGAGGAATCATATGAAACACGTAATCTTAACTTTATGGAGTATTTTTATCATGACCAGTGCCGCTGCCGCCGCAGAAAAAATTGAAATGACCCTGTCAACGGGAGGGCCGGTTGTGATTGAGTTATTGCCGGAGATCGCCCCCAAGCATGTCGAACGGATTAAAGAACTGACAGAGCTGGGTTTTTATAACGGCGTAGTTTTTCACCGTGTGATTGACGGCTTTATGGCGCAGACTGGCGACCCCACAGGGAAAGGCACAGGCGGATCTGATCTTCCCGATCTTCCTGCAGAATTCAGCCAGCAGGAATACAAGCGCGGAACCATCGGCATGGCGCGGACAATGGACCCGAACAGTGCCAATTCCCAATTCTTTTTCTGCTTTGATGATACAGGCTGTTCCTTCCTGAAAGGTCAATATACGGTTTGGGGACAGGTAACGGAAGGCATGGAATATATTGACGCCGTTGCCAAAGGGGAACCACCCGCCAATCCGGACAAAATTGTTGAAGCAAAAGTTGTGAGTGACGAACCGGAAGTTGCAGCTCCGGTGGCTGAGGCAGAAGAAACAGACGCGGCTCCCGCAACGGACGAGCCTTCTGAAGCTGCTGCAGAATAATAAACTTTTTTCAGAAATGCTGGCAAGGATTTGGAACTTGCCAGCATTTTTTTTGTGTTTTATATCGCCGTCTCAAATAAGAATAAAACAACGACGTCATTCCGGCGAAGGCCGGAATCTTCCCATTATACCACAAGATCCCGGATCAAGCCCGGGATGACGATAATGGCGAAATGTCTTATTCTTATTTGAAACGACGATAATTCAGATCATGAACGTAGGGGAAGGAATATGAGAGATACGTTTCGGGCATTGGTTCTGGCCTTGGGCTGTATAGGGCAGGGGACTCTCGCACAGGGAAACGATGTTGATGACGTCAATTTTTTATATCGTGAGGATGGTGCTTCGTGCATTTTTCAAACCGCGTCTTTTGACAGGGTTGTGAGTGGGCCGCCGCAGGATTACCTGCCTCTGGATGTACAATTTGAGCTGGAGGAGGTCGTTGGTGATGCGGGTCTCCCCAGGGATGACATTGATATGGTTCAACTAAGCTACTCGATGTGCGGCGGAGATGGACGTACCATAACGGAATATTTTGACCGCGTCAGCATCGGGCTGTTTCTGAAAGATCGTT
>CAKZKV010000245.1 GCA_937124505.1 uncultured Alphaproteobacteria bacterium | reverse complement strand
ATCACAAAACAATACCATCAATCTTAATCCCTGAATAGTGTCAACACACCCTAAGTGGATATCCTTGAGGACAATCCCGGAAACACAGTAAATTTAAGAATGTCTTCCATGAAATGTGGCGTATGTTCCTGCCTGTTGCTGATGATCTCTTTGATCGTCGTTTCCGGCTGTGGTCCATTGGACAAGCCCGGTCAATCCCGCGCCGTTCCGATGGTAGAAAAAAACGACGTATCTCATAAAGAAGATATCCCGGTTGTCGCTGCGGCGGAAGTAGAAGAGGTGATAGAAGAAGATTTATTGCCGGAGGAGATGGCACAAACAACAGAAGAGCGGCTGCTGATTATTGAAGATCGGCTCAACAGGTTACGGCAGGAAATGAATTTGCTGCGCCCGGCCATTAAAGAATTGATTTCCAGTCAAAATCTGGCAGCGCGTATCTCTGAGCAGGAAACGCCTCTGCAACTTTCGCCTCAGGTGGAAACGCATCCCAAAGAAGTGCAGAAGGAAAACGCCGTGCCCGTTTCTGTTGAACCCAAAGTTGACATTCCGTTGAAACCGGCGGTGGTTGCCAAAGTTCCGAAAACCTACAAAGGGGCTGCGAAGCTGGCGAATATACGTATGGGGGAACATCCGGGCAAAACACGTTTTGTCATGGATGTCGGCTCACAAACGCCTTTTTCATACGATCTGGATAATGAAGAGCGTGTTCTGGTGATTGAACTTCCCGAAGCACAACATGAACAGAAAATGACGGCAACAATCAGTCAGTCTCCCTACATTTCTTCTTATGTGACACAGGCATCGGAGAAGGGCAGCCGGATCATCGTTCAGTTGAAACAGCCGGTCAAAGTGATTGCTGCGGAAACGATTGGTGCAACTCCCATGCAAGGGCAGAGGATTTATTTCGATATCGGCAAAGGTTAAGTCCTTAAGGCCTTAAGGCCCCCATACGCCGGAAATGACTTTGCTGGACAAGCGGGATGCCTTTTTTACAATGCCGCATCCGCTCAAAAAAGATACTGCGATCAGCAGGAGTGTCAGGGTTTTTAGATATGTCATTCAATCTTTAACCATCTGTCCATGACAACGCAGGCGGTTAAATCACCGCTGACATTAATGGTTGTCCGGCACATATCCAGTAATCTGTCGATGCCGAGGATCATGGCAATGCCGGAAGGCGGCACGCCAATTCCGATTAATATTGTAGACAAAACCACGATGCCAACACCAGGCGTGGCAGGCGTGCCGATAGACGCGCCAATCGTTGTCATGAGCAGTAGCAGAATTTCCATTCCACCAAGTTCAATGCCAAATACCTGACACAGAAAAAGCGCTGCAATCGCCTGATAGATGGCCGTTCCGTCCATATTGATGGTGGCGCCGAGCGGCACGATAAAGCGGCTGATGGCGGGTTTGACGCGCAGGCGCTGCTCTGCGACGGCAATGGAAACCGGCATGGTCGCCCCGGAGCTGGAAGTTGAAAAAGCAATCAGTTGCGCTTCCCGTATTTCCGAGAGAAAGGCGAGCAGGGACCGTTTGCCAAGTGTGACGGCGATGATCATGTACATCACGAAAACTGCGACCAGTCCGATCAGGACGGTCAGAGCATACATCAAAATATTTTCCATTGCGTCAAAGCCGGTGCGGATAATAATGTCACACAACAGGCCAAAGACGGCATAAGGCGCGATGATCATCGCCCAGCCGATAATCTTCATGGTCAGCATTTGCACGGATTTACAAATATCAATGAGGGGCTGCGCACTGTGTACAGAAATGGAGAGCAGGCCAATCCCCGCCAGAATACTGGCAATTACGATTTGCAGCATGTTCTTGTCGAGTTCAGCCTGCGCAATATTTGTGGGGATCAGGTTGACGAGGCGCTGCGGGATGGTCAGATCGGTCAGGTTATAATCCGGGATCGTGTCGTTCGCCGCGCCGGAGTTCATCAGGTTTGTGATTTGCTCTTCCGTGAAGCCATCTCCGGGACGCAAGATCTGAACCAGAAAAATGCCAATGGTAATGGCGATGGTGGTCGTCACAACAAAATAGGGAATCAGTGCAAAGGAAATATGCTTGACGAAATTGAAATTGCGCGAAGAATTGATCCCCAGAATAATTGAGCAAATTACGAGCGGCAGGACGACCATTTGAATGAGTCCCAGAAATAATTTGCCGGGCAGGGCGATCCATTCCGCCAGTTGATCTGCTTCAAAGGGATCATTTGAATAGAGGGCCAGACCGGACGGGGCGAGGGCATAGCCAGCCAGAACCCCTAAAACCATACCGATCAGGACTTTCAGCCATAATTTATCGTGGATGATGTCTTCGGTGACATCTTCCATCACCTGCCCACGCTCGGAGAGTGCTTCATCGTTCATAACATGGAAGTGTAGCAGGTATGACTTAAGCGTCAAGCCGGGACAATAATGCCGAGGTCAGGCTTCTGGTGTCATATCGATAGTTTGCGATCCTGCATTCAGGACAGTATCACGAATGCGGTCTTTCAATGCCGAGAGACGAAAAGGTTTTGTGTCTTTGTCGGCATAAAGGTTCTCATCTGCTTCTTTTATGAGCGTTGCCGCTTCGTCCTGAAGGGTTTTTTGTGGATCAATCGTTGTGCTGTCTCTGTGTGCCAGACCTATACTGAAAGAAATCGGAGATATCTCGCCGTCTTTTACAAAATACATATCAGCAAGGTGGTCGAGGATGGGTTGTCTGATCCGTTCCCTGATTTCCTTATCGGAAGGAACGTCTTTACCGGGAGGATAATAGAGAATTAGGCCAAATTCTTCGCCGCCATAACGGGCAAAAAAGTCCCCTTGTCTGAAGGATTTCCCATACAGGTTGCCTATTTTTCTCAAGACTTCATCCCCGATGTCATGTCCAAACGTATCATTGAAAGGCTTGAAGTTATCAATGTCCAAAAGTGCAAACACAATGTGGCCTTGATTTGGCCCCTGTTCGGTTTCTGGGCCTGATCGCTCAGACTCTTTTGCCCCACGCCAGAGGGGATCAAGGCGATTTAAAACAGCCTTGTCCAAAGCGCGTCGGTTGCCGACGCCTGTCAACGCATCTGTCAACGCAATTTGTTCTGCTTCAATACGTCTTGCTTGTTCTTCCATGCGACGGTCTTCAGAGGCGCTGAAAGATTCCATAAGATCAAGAGAAGTTTTTAAAAGTTCGAACTGACTGGGCTCAATTCTATGACCACTTTCTTCAAGTCTCTGAATACGCTCTCTGCCAAACTGAACGGCAGCATTGAAATCTCGTTTTGCCAGATTTTGAAATCGTAAAATAGTCCCACGGATATTATGATGTTGCCCGCGCATAGTTTTAATTTACACCTTCTATTTATTAGGGTAATCTTAATGAAAAGTTTAGAATATATCAAGAAAAAACGGTAAATAAGCCGGATATTAATCCCACACCTCTTCACAGCCCTGTACGGCAACGATCAGGCCGTCCAGATCCTCCGTCATGCGGATTTGGCAACAAAGGCGGGAGGTTTTGCGCAGTTCAAAGGCCAGATCCAGCATGTCTTCTTCATCCTCTGAGACTGCGCCTTCATCAGGCAGGGTTTTCTCATACCAGTCGGGATGAATATAGGCATGACATGTGGCGCAGGACAGGGATCCGCCGCACGCGCCCTCAATGGCCTCTATGCCGTTTTTTTGCGCGATTTCCATGATGGACAGGCCAAGCGGTGCATCGACTTTCTTTGCTGTTCCGTCTTTGAGGATAAATGTGATTTTTGGCATGTTTATCTCTCTCCCTTGAGGCAAATATTGAGTAGTTCAGGGAATTCAACCGTTCCCATATCATCAGTACAAAAATGTCCGTATCCCTTGAATAAAAATTGGGTCGTGTTGTTGATGTTATCTCTAATGATGTCAAGGCTAAGGTCTATAGATTCCATGTCGTTATCTGAGTACAAAATTTTTACTTGCATCCTATTAGTCAAATGTGGATCCAGTTTAAAATTAAAAAAGGAAGGATCTTTATTTTTAAGAGGGTCTAACCACGGTGCAACTAAAACCAGCCGTTTTATTTTGATTTGTTTTTCACTCAAGTAACGTAACAAGAAACCGCCTCCACAGCTATGTCCTACCAGAATACTGTCTTTATTAATTTCAAATCGTTCAAGCAGTTGTTTCCAGACGAAGTAGTTGGGCCAGTATGCTTTAGGCATTTCAGGTGTTTGCACATCATCATATCCGGCCAGGAGAAGTTCTTTTTGCAGCCATGGAAGCCAATGTCCATTTGAGCAGGACGGGTACTCCCTGCTGTCCCATTCTTCCTGATCGGGTGTGCCATGAATAATAATTGCTGTTTTCATTTAATTGCGTACACGTTTTATAATTTTTTCTGCAGCATTTAAAAACTGGTCAATGTGTTCCCGGGTTGTAGCCCAACCATAGGAAAGACGCAAGGCACCTTTCAATTCTTCGTCGCCAGCGCCCATGGCTTTCAGGACGTGACTGTGTGACACTTTGCCGCTGGAGCAGGCCGAGCCGCTGCTGAGGGAGATACCATCCAGATCAAAGGCGATCAGCATGGTTTCGGCATTGGCGCCGGGAATGCTGAAACAAGTTGTGTTGTGAACCCGATCTACATTTTCTCCATATATTATAATATCTTCGTTTAATTTCTTAAGTTCTGACTCGAGATATGCTTGTTCGTTTTTCAGGGTGGCGTATTTTTCCAGATTTTTCCGCGCATGTTCTGCCGCCGCACCAAAGCCGACAATACCGGGGATGTTTTCCGTACCGGCGCGCCGACTTTTTTCCTGTCCTCCCCCATGAAACAGGACAGGCGGCTCAATATCGTTGGTGGTAATTAGAGCGCCGATGCCTTGCGGTCCGCCGATTTTATGGGACGAAAGGGTCATGTAATCGGCATTAAGCAGAAACAGATCAATGTTCATGCGCCCGACGGCTTGTGTTGCATCTGTATGAACCTTTATGCCGCGGTTATGGGATATCTCAACGATTTCTTTAAGGGGCTGGATGACACCTGTTTCATTATTGACCATCATCACGGATGCCAGCAGGGGGGGCGGAGATTTTGAGATCATCTCTTCAAAATGATCGAGGTCAATGACGCCATCTTCTGTGACATCCACTAGCGCCATGCTGTGTTCCAGATTAATGATACAGGGGTGTTCTATCGCGGAAACCAGAACCCCTTGCGGGGCATAGGCATGCATGATTGTATTATTACCTTCCGTGGCACCACTGTTAAACGTAATTTTTTCTTGATTTGCCCCAATCAGCTCTGCAATTTGTTTACGGGCATGTTCCACTTTTTTTCTGGCTTCCCGCCCATGCATATGGATGGAAGAGGCATTGCCGGGCAGGTCTAAAACCTCCAGAATCGCTTCCCTGACGCCGGGGCGCAAGGGGCATGTGGCGTTATAGTCAAGATAGACGTGTTCTTTCATGTGAATAAAATAGCATTTTTTCTCTGAAAATAAAGCCTGACCTGTCTTAGCGGGAGATCAGCAAAGAAAAACATAGACAAAAGAGAGCGAATTGCGCTAATAACCGTAGGTCGCTTTTATCATGCGCTAAATGCAAAATTTGCAGGAGTATGGTAGAATCAGATAAAACGGACGATACAGAGGGTTAAGTAAAAATACTGACTCAACCATTATAAAGGGGTATTTATGCCAGATATTATTTTTCCCGGTCCCGAGGGACGCCTGGAAGGACGCTATTACCATTCAAAACAGCCAGATGCACCGCTTGCACTTATTTTACATCCCGATCCGGCCCGTGGCGGGACGATGAACAACCGGATTACATTTGAACTGTTTCAGGCCTTTGTCGCCAGAGGCTTCTCAACGCTGCGTTTCAACTTTCGCGGTGTGGGTAAAAGTCAGGGGACGTATGACCGGGGTGAGGGCGAGCTGAGCGATGCCGCTGCCGCACTTGACTGGATGCAGGAATTAAATAAAAACGCGCCTTACATGTGGGTGGCCGGTTTTTCTTTTGGCGCATGGATCGGGATGCAGCTTTTGATGCGTCGTCCGGAAATTCGCGGCTTTATCTCTGCGTCTCTACCTACAAACGAATTTGATTTTACCTTTCTGGCGCCGTGTCCGTCTTCCGGCCTGATTATTCATGGCGGCGCGGACAATGTTGTCCCGCGGGAGAGCGTTGATGACATGGTCGACAAGGTTCAACTGCAAAAAGGCATGGAAATTGATTATCGTGTCGTTCCGGGCGCAAATCACTTCTTCCATAATTCCTGTGATGATCTGCTGACCAATATCCATGATCACCTGAACCAGGCAGGCGGTGGAATGGAAATCCCCGTCGATATTCTGACAATGCGCGCGCGCGCGGCGTAAATTATAGCTGATGAAGATGTTACAAAATAGTCCCAATATTGGTGATCAGGTTGAATATAGATGGTGCGGAGGTCGCGTATCTGCGACTTTTGAAGGTACTCGCATGAAGCAGGGGTGTCCTGATCCATGGATAAACACGGAAATGGCGACGCTCCAGACTGAGGGAGTTATGGGGAGAGTAGAAGTTCCTCTTTACAGAATAAAAGAAACAGAATCCGGCGGATGGACTTGTTTCTCTATCTAGCTTTTTAAGCCGCTTTTTTCTCTTCCAGTGCGGACAACACCGCTTCGACGTGCCCCGGTACTTTGACCTTGCGCCAGATTTCGAGAATTTTTCCGTCAGAGCCGATCAAAAAGGTGGCGCGGTCGATCCCCATATACTTTTTGCCGTACATGGATTTTTCCACCCATGTGCCGTAGGATTCGCAGATTGCACCGTCTTCATCGGAAATAAGAGGGAAATCAAGCTGGTATTTTTCTTTAAACTTGTCATGTTTGGCGGGTGTGTCTTTGGAAATCCCGATCACAACCGCGTCTTTGGTTTGAAAGTTCGGCAGGTTATCCTGAAAGGCGCAGGCTTCTGTTGTACAGCCGGGCGTATCGTCTTTCGGGTAGAAATAGAGAATGACATTCTGTCCCTGAAAATCAGAAAGTTTCAACCGCCCGTTGCCATCCGTTGAGGCCTCAAAATCAGGTGCCTGATCTCCGATTTGTAAATCGCTCATATTCGTCCTTTCTGTTTCATGTATAATCACCTAAATAAATGGTGTTCGCTATTTTTTAAATCAAGTCCAAAAGCATGTCAGAAGAAGAATCAATTCAACAGCCTAAGCAAAGAAAGTTCCACAAAACCCGTAAGATTTTGGGCGTGAGCGCCGGGGTGTTGATTGAGGGATTCCTGATTCTTGTCATGTTGATTGTATTGGCGGGAAGTGTGCTGATTTACAAGATTTCTAAAAACGATCTGGATGTTGCTTTTGTGAAAAAACATCTTGAAGAAACGATCAATGAAGAAATTGCGCCTTACCATATCAGCATGGGAGCATTTAAAGTTGACTGGCCGAATATTTTTGAGCGTCCTGCCGTTTTGATCAGCAAGCTTTCTTTTCTGAATTCTGAGAATGAATCTCTTGTATCTCTGGATGATTTAAGTTTTTCATTTTCCCGTTCGAAAATTCTGGTTGGAAAATTTCTTCCGCGTGAGGTCAGGGCCGAGGGTCTTGATCTGCATTTTGTCAGATTCCCTGACGGGTCTGTGCAACTCGGCTTTGTGACAGGCCCAAGCTATGTTCTCTATGATGGAACAAGTAAAGGCGAGAGCCGGGAGTTTACAAGTCTTGATGATATCTATCAGGAAAATCTGGCCCCTCTATTTGATACGGGATTTTTGAAGGGGCTGCAAACGTTTGAGGTGTCTAACTCTTCCGTCGTGTTTGAGGATTTGCAAAAAGAGTATGCGCTGTCTTTTCCCAAAGTGAACGCGTCTTTGAAGCCCAGAAATAAAAAGTTGATGCTTGAGGTTGAACTTGAAATCAAAGACGGCGCAGAGCGGGAGTTCCTGCGGACTGATACGTCTTATGATTCACGCTTTAAGGAACTGGATATTGCCGTTAAGGCACAAAATTTTAATCCCTTCCTGTGGGCATCTTTATTTGAACTGGAAGAAATTAACGCAGCCAAATCAGCGATGAAGATAGATGCGGAGATGGCCTTCGGCTTTGATGACCTTTTCAATTTGCAAAGTGCCGAGGTGCAAACGAGCAGTCACCAGGGGCATCTTGATATTCCGGTTTTGTATGATCATCTGTTCGAGTTCGATGACCTGTCTGTAAATGGCTTTTTCAACCGTCAAACCCTGACCTTTGATTTAAGGGAGAGTTATCTGGCGGCTTACGGGTTGCGTCTTGATCTGGAAGGCAATATTCCGGTCTTTTCCCAAAGTGCGACTAATTACAAAATTCCGTTAAGAGTGAAATCAGCAGAATTCACCGTGCCGATTGCCGAGGAAGCCTTTCCCGACAAGCATGAGGAAAAACCTATTTATTCCTGGCTGACAAAGCGCCTGGGCACGGGAACGATCCGTGATTTTGATATGGAACTGGTTCTGGAGGCATACAAGGACGAAGCCGGGGCGTGGGACGGCGATCTGGCGAAGTTATATGGCTCTTTTTCTTTTGAAAACCTGAATGCTGATTACAAAGCGCCAATGTTGCCATTGAGCCAAGCCACTGGCAAAGCCGTGATTGACTCAGGCCCGGATAAAATGACCATCACGGCGGAGAATGGAAAGTTTGAGGATATCAATCTTAGCGATATCAAAATCAATATTGTTGACTTGCTGGCCGATAAGAAGAGTACGGTTGATCTGGATTTTAAAGCGAGCGGCCCATTTAAAAGTTATCTGCATTACCTTTCAAAAGACCCGATCAATATTTATGAGCAAATTGAGTTTGATCCAAAGGCCGTTGAAGGCAATGCGGATATGCATATCAAGCTGCGCGCACAGACAAAAGAAGATCTGCCTTTGGAAGAAATCTTTATAGATATAGAGGGGACGGTGACAGACGCAGTCATTCCCAAACTGGTTAAAGGCCTGGACGTCAGTACGAAAAAAGCAGATTTTTCTTTGAAAGACGGTTTGATGAAGGCCTCCGGAGCGGGACGTTTATCAGGGCGGGACGGGACGTTTACATGGCAGCAATATATCAAATCACAAGGCAAGCCTTTCAAGATGAAGGTTGACGCCAATCTGGTTTCTGACGTCAATCTGCGCCGTCATTTCGGGGTTGATATTGAGGATTTTGTGAGCGGCCCGGCAGGACTTGATCTGGTCTATACCAGTTATCGTGATGAAACAGCGGATCTTGCTTTAACGGCGGATTTAAAATC
>CAKZKV010000244.1 GCA_937124505.1 uncultured Alphaproteobacteria bacterium | reverse complement strand
GCTTGACCGGCATCCGGTACGCAGTGCGCGCTACCGCCCGCTTTATCAGATATTCTTTATTCTATGGGCTGCGAATGTTGTCTTGCTGGGCTATCTTGGAGCCTTGACGGCGGATGCCACCATCTTTGGCATTCCTGCCTACCTGATCGGACAGGTCAGCGCTGTTTACTACTTTGCGTTCTTCCTTGTGATTTTACCTGTCCTGAACAAAATTGAAAAACCCAGACCTCTGCCGTCCAGCATTAGTGAGGCGGTGCTGGCGAAAAACAAATTTAAGGGAGCCACAGAGTCATGAAGTGGAGCATGATCAGAAAACTAACTCTTGTAACAGTCGCATGCTGTGCGGTGGCTGCTCCTGTGAAAACCGTTCTTGCTGCTGAAGGTGCTGCAACACCTCCCAATCAAAGCTGGAGTTTTGAAGGGCCGTTTGGGCAGTATGACAAAGCGGCCCTGCAACGTGGGTTCCTTGTCTATAAGAATGTCTGCTCTGCATGCCATTCCATGAAATACATGTCCTACAGAAATCTGGACGCTCTGGGATATAGTGAAGAACAGATCAAGTCCATTGCCTCTGAATATACGATTCAGGATGGGCCGGACGACGAAGGTGAGTATTTTGAGCGCCCCGGACGTCCTTCGGATCGCTTTAAATCACCGTTTGAAAACTCCCAACAGGCCAAGGCAGCTAATGGCGGGGCTGAGCCGCCTGATATGTCCTTATTGGTGCATGCCCGTCCGCATGGGGCTGATTATATCTATGCCCTGATTGCCAAGGGGTTTGATGATAGCGGTGAGCATCATATGGAGCTTTCTGCCGGACAATATTACAACAAATATATGCTGAACGGGAATGTGATTTCGATGACGCCGCCTCTGTCTGATGGCCTGGTGTCTTATCCGGATGGCTCCCCGGAAACTGTCGATCAATACGCCAGAGATGTTGCTGAGTTTCTGCAATATGCTTCTGACCCACACATGGAGGCACGTAAAGAGGTCGGTATTCGTGTAATGATCTTCCTGTTCTTCTTCTGTCTGGTCTTTTACATGGCCAAAAAGAAGCTCTGGAAAGACGTGCATTAAAACAAAATGCATGAATTAAATTGCTTTTTCTAAATCTGGTGTGTAGAAGAAGACAAAAAATTAAAAAACATGAAACATAATAAAGTTATTTTAGAAAATGCCGTATGTAATAATACGGGGGATGCGGCTATTATGTTGGCCGCAGTTAAAATATTGAAAGCCGCACTAGGCGAAGATATCAGGATTGATATCTTTGATTCTGATCCGGAAAGTTCCCGGCAATTATATCCCGATCATCATATTTATCCGCTTTTGGGGGACCGGCTATTTATTCTTCGTTTGGGAGCCACCAGATTTAAGCGTGTTGTTTCACGGCTGAAAAACTATGCATCATGGTTTGCGGTATGGGCGGTTAAAAATAACGTCCCCATTCTTCCGCATCTGCTTCTGGATCAAGGCACAGCGCAGGATCTAAAAAGGTATCATGAGGCCGATCTGATCATGACCACGGGTGGGACGTATCTGGTGGAGCATTATGATTTTTCAAATCGCATCCTGCAATTTCGTCTGGATCAGTATCTGGCCAAGCCTCTTATCTTTTTTACACAGTCTTTAGGGCCTTATCAGAAACAATCCAATATTCAGTCCCTGAAACCGATCATGGAAAAATCGTTGCTGATTTTGTTGCGGGATGAGAAATCCCATGGGCATCTGGATGTTGTTCTCAGTAATAATAAAAGCCATTGTCATGTTGTTGCGGATAGTGTGTTTGCGCTGGCCG
>CAKZKV010000243.1 GCA_937124505.1 uncultured Alphaproteobacteria bacterium | reverse complement strand
AAACACCCGGATCGTCAGGCGGTGCTCATCCCCCGTCAACGTCCCCCAGGACGGCACGTCATTGGACAGCGGCACTTTTTCCGGCAACCAGAAGTTGGAGGTCAGGCGGTTCCAGACTTCCAGATCCTTCTCATCAATCAGACGGTTCCAGTTAATCGCCTTGATGCGGCTTAACTGGTATTCATCATTACTTGCGTCCGTATTCACATTAATTTCTGCGGCTTGTGCGTTCATCATCCTCTCCGTTTTTCTAATTTCTAACAGTTTTCTGAAAAAGTCCCCACACACGTCATTCCGAACTTGTTTCGGAATCTTAAATCTTAAATTTTTAATTTATCAAGATCCTGAAACAAGTTCAGGATGACGTGTTTGTTGTTTTTTGACTTTTTCAGCAAATTCCTAACTTCTAATTCCTAACTTCTAACTTCTCATTTACAGACTACAGGACACGCATCCCTGTACTTCCGTTCCTTCCAGCGCCATCTGGCGCAGACGGATATAGTAAATCGTCTTGATGCCTTTTTTCCAGGCGTAAATCTGCGCCTTGTTAATATCGCGTGTGGTCGCCGTGTCCGGGAAAAACAGGGTCAGGGACAATCCCTGATCCACATGCTGCGTGGCCGCCGCATAGGTATCAATAATCTTCTCCGGGCCAATCTCATACGCGTCCTGATAATATTCCAGATTATCATTGGTCATATAGGCCGCCGGGTAGTAAACACGTCCCACCTTGCCTTCTTTCCGAATCTCGATTTTTGAGACAATCGGATGAATAGAGGAAGTGGAATTATTGATATAGGAAATTGATCCTGTCGGCGGCACGGCCTGCAGGTATGCATTGTAAATGCCATGCTCCATCACGGATTTTTTCAACGTCTCCCAGTCTTTTTGCGTGGGGATATGAATCCCGGCGTCCTTGAACAGTTGTTCCACTCTTTTCGTGGCAGGTTTCCAGTCTTTGTCTGTGTACTTATCAAAATATTCCCCGCTGGCATATTTGGACTTCTCAAACCATGCGAAGGTTTCGCCGCGCTCAATAGCAATTTTATTAGAGGCACGCAGCGCATGATAGGTCACGGTATAGAAATACATATTTGTGAAATCAATGCCTTCTTCCGATCCATAGAAAATGCGCTCTTTCGCGAGATACCCATGCAAATTCATCTGCCCGAGGCCGATGGCATGAGAGCGGCTGTTCCCTTGCGCCACGGACGGCACACATTCCAGATTGCTCATATCCGACACAGCACTCAGAGCGCGGATCGCCGTTTCAACCGTCTGACCAAAATCAGGGGACTCCATAGCTTTGGCGATATTCATCGACCCGAGGTTACAGGAAATGTCCGACCCCAGACGTTTGTAACTCAGATCAGGATTATATTCACTGGCATCACTGACCTGCAGGATTTCAGAGCACAGGTTGCTCATCGTCACTTTTCCGTCAATCGGGTTGGCCTTGTTCACGTTATCTTCGAACATGATATAGGGATAACCGGATTCAAACTGAATTTCGGCCAGGGTTTTAAAGAAGTCCCGCGCCTTGATCTTTTTCTTGCGAATACGCGGATTTTCGACCATCTCCTCGTACTTTTCCGTCACGGAAATTTCAGAGAACGGCACGCCGTAAATCCGCTCTACATCATAGGGGGAAAACAGGTACATCGACTCGTTGTTCTTCGCCAGTTCAAAGGTAATATCGGGAATCACCACCCCCAGAGAGAGCGTTTTGATGCGGATTTTCTCGTCCGCATTCTCCCGTTTTGTATCCAGAAAACGCAGGATGTCCGGGTGGTGGGCGTTCAGGTACACCGCGCCCGCGCCCTGCCGCGCCCCCAACTGGTTCGCATAGGAAAACGAATCTTCCAGCAGCTTCATAATCGGCACAATCCCGGAGGACTGACCTTCAACCTTTTTGATCGGTGCGCCCATCTCCCGAATATTCGACAGGAGCAGCGCCACACCACCACCACGTTTGGAGAGTTGCAGCGCCGAATTGATTGAGCGCCCGATTGATTCCATATTATCTTCAATCCGCAACAGGAAGCAGGAGACCAGTTCCCCGCGCTGCTTCTTCCCGGCATTCAGGAAGGTCGGCGTGGCCGGCTGGAAACGCCCGGAAATAATTTCATCGACCAAGTGGCGCGCCATGGCCTCGTCCCCTCTGGCAAGTGTCAGGGCCACCATAACGGCGCGGTCTTCATAACGTTCCAGATAACGTTGCCCGTCAAAGGTTTTCAGCGTATAGCCGGTATAATATTTGTACGCGCCCAGAAACGTCTGGAAACGGAATTTCTTGGCATAGGCGTAATCATATAAATCGCGGATAAAATCAAACTCATATTGCTCCAGCACATTGCCTTCGTAATATCCCTGCATCACAAGGTGTCCGAGCTTTTCCTCCAGATTATGAAAGAACACCGTGTTCTGATTCACATGTTGCAAGAAGTACTGACGCGCCGCTTTTTTGTCCATATCGAACTGGATCTGGCCTTTTTCATCATACAAATTCAGCATGGCATTCAGGGCGTGGAAATCCAGAGAGTTTTCCTCTTCCGCGGCCTTTTTTGCTTCACGCTCCAGAACCTCTGCCGTGCTGGATGCTTTCTTTTGCGTCACAGGCAACCCCATTTCCGATTCCATTTTGGCGAACTGGCTCATGCGCTCACCTTCACATGTAGGGGCTGTTGTGTTTTCTGTATTTTTTGCGTCAAAGGCCGCCATAATTTATTTACTCCTGCTCGAATTTTTGAAACATCACTCGGGGTGCCGCTTAACTCAAATCTGTATAACACCGGCACATTGCACTTTCTGGCAATCACATCTCCGGCATAGGCAAACAACTCACCGAAGTTGCGATTGCCGGAAGAAATAACCCCAACCATTAAACTGCGATTCGCAGGATCATTCAAAAACTTTATGACCTGCTTGGGAACCGCCTTGGACCCGTCATCATCCGCATAGGTCGGACAGATCAGGATATAGGGCTGCTCAATCAGAGGTGGCTCCTCTTTCATGGAGATCGGAATCCGTTTCGCAGGCATGTCCAGTTTGCTCACGAATCGATGCGTGTTCAGGGACGTGCTGGAATAATAGACAAAAAGAGGCTCCACGAGATTATTGCTCCCTGTTTTTTAAATTTAATTTTTATGCCAGAGCGCTGATTTTATCAGGGCGGAAGCCTGACCAGTGATCATCGCCAACGACCACAACCGGCGCCTGCATATAGCCAAGGTCCCTGACCCTGTTCATCGCGTCAGCATCCTCTGTCAGATCAATATATTTATAAGCAACGCCGCGGCGATCCAGTTCGCGTGTTGTTGCCGTACATTGAACACAAGCGGGCTTACTATAAACGGTAACCATTTTCTTTTCTCCTGTTATATAAAATCGGCAACTGTTTTTCCACCAAAAAGGCACAAACAAATTACCCTCGAGACATGCTCAAGTCGGTTAAAACTGCTAAGTCATTGAAAATCTTTCTCTGAACGAAAAAGAATCTCTTAACACTAAATATGGTAGCAGATTGACACTTCTCGTCAATATGATGTTTTTATGAGTCCTGTTTTTTTAGATCATTCTTCAGGCGGCACAATCCCGGACTGTATTAAAGGGTATATAAATGATCTCTTTCCCCTTGAAAGAACAGAAAATTAAGCAAATAATAGCTGTTACTAATATTCGCTGATCATTTCAGCTTTTTCTTGAATAATCCATTGGAGCCATAAAAATGAATAAATTATCTGTCGCATCCGTGTTATGCGCCCTCACATTCTCCCCCCTTTATGCACAGGCCGAAGACAGCATGAAGGACTTTGACTTATTCGCCAATGTCGGCTTTGTAACCGAATACTCTTTTCGGGGAATCACCCAGTCGGATGAGGGGCCTGCCGTACAGGGCGGATTTGATGTCACACATAAAAGCGGGCTTTATGCCGGAATCTGGGGATCAAATGTTGATTTTAACGACGGCGATGAAGCCCAACTTGAACTGGACGTGTATGGCGGCTATAGCGGCGCAATTCAGAACCTTAATTATGATATCGGTTTGATTTATTACGCTTATCCGGGGGCGGACAACTCTCTGGATTACGATTTCTGGGAAGCGTCTGTGGCCGCCGGATATGATTTTGACGTCTGCTCCGTCTCCGCGGCGCTGAATTACTCCCCTGAATATTTCGGCGATAGCGGCGATGCCCTGTATTATTCCGCGGCGGTTGACGTGCCCTTACCGGCCAGCCTCACATTATCCACGCATCTCGGTTATCAGACAATTGATGACAATGCAGCGTTTGGGGTTCCTGATTATTTAGATTGGTCTATTGGTCTGGGATACAGCATTGAAGGCTTTGACCTCTCCCTGCAATATATTGATACAGACCTGAGAGAGCCCGGCGAATGTGCAGATGGCTGCGACGCACGCATCATTTTTGGAATTTCCAAAAGCTTTTAAGCTTATATTGAGATGTATTGACTATTATATCTAGGGCGTGTTGACACTAATCATATCAATGATGAGAGCAAAGTTGATGAA
>CAKZKV010000242.1 GCA_937124505.1 uncultured Alphaproteobacteria bacterium | reverse complement strand
CACTCGTCAATAATTTCATATTCCATCCGCATGATCATCAGGCAGCTGAGAACGAAGCCAACAGCGTACCAGCGGTGTTTCTTGGCGACGACGAAAAACACAACAGGAGCCCAGATCAGGTCGATATAGTTCAAAATGATGTCCATATTTTTCAGATTAGAAGGGAATGGTCTATACCACAAGCTGCGATTTATCGTTCCTGATATGAAGAGGGGATCTTCGCAACTTTAATCCTTCTTCCAGTCCTCCATGCGCTCCTGCCAGTCCTCCATCTTCATTTCCAGATATCCCGGCAGGTCGTCCAGATTGGCAAACAGGAACACGCAATAAATGGCAAACAGGCTGATGCCGATGGCCATGGCGCGTTGCTTGCGGCTGGGTTTTTTCTTCAAAACACTTTCCATCAGATAGGTCAAAACGAAATCACCATCCAATCGCGGAAAGGGGAGCAGGTTGATAAACGCAATCACAATAGAGAGCAGCGCGGTCTGGAAGGCGGCGCGGTAAATCAGGCCTTCATAATAGTACGGGCTGTCCGAAAAAAACGGGACACGTTCTCCGTACAGTTTTGGATCAATCGGGAAAATCTGTGTTGGGACGGTCACGATGAAACCGATCAGGGTCGCGGCCTCACTGACCCCGCGCTTGAGATACTCAGAAAATTCCAAAGACGTGAACTTGTTTCCTTTGATAGGGCCTACAAAAAAAGCTTGTTTGTGACGGTGGTCGGGATCATCAAAATGATCGTTCAGTTTACTGTCAAGAAATATATCATAATAATGTGTCTTGTCGTCCACGCCTTTGATGCCGATTTCAATATTCTGGTCCAGAAGACTTTTCAACTTTGCCCGCAACAGGTCTTCGTCCATGTCTTCCACATCTTCGCCGTTGATCTCGCGTAATGCCTTGAATGAAAGAGGCAAAAGGGCGTTCCAGACGCCAATGACATAATGTTTCCGCTCAATACCGACCAGATCTTCATAGGTTTTATATTCTGGCGTGACGGGAATGATGAGCTTTTCACTTCCACGGGAAATGCTGAGTCTCAGGATATTTCCTTCAGAATGTTCAACCCAGTCTCCCAGATCATCATAGCTAAGGATGTCTTCTCCATTCACATGAGTCACAATGTCACCGTTTTGAACGCCGGCGGTGATCGCCGGGAGGCCTTTCTCAACGGCGCTGATAATCGGCGGGCGAATGGGATAGCCAATTAATATAAAACAGATCGGCAGGATAAAAAACGGCAGAAGCAGGTTTGCGCCGGGCCCCGCTAAGACGACGAACAGACGCGTTCCGACCGAGCGCCTGGACTGCGTATTTTCGTCCAAAGTCAAATCGCTGATTTCAACATGGCCGCCAAGTGGAAAAATGCGGAATATCCATTCCGTACCGTGCCGGTCGGTAATCCCGTATAAACGTTTACCAACACCGACTGAAAACGTCTCAACCCGCATATTCCGCAGACGTGCCGCCCAGTAATGGCCCAGTTCATGCACAATAAAAATTGTAAAGAACGCAAAGATCACGCCCGGAATGTAGGCCAGCTTTTCAACAATTTCTGTATATAATTCGGACATATCTAACAGTGATTTTCTTCTTCCAGTTAATCACAGAAAGGTAAAGGAATAACAGTTTTTGCTTTCAGTGCGTCATTATTCAGGACATAAAGCCGAGAAAACTTTTCTGTTCCGTGGAAAGACTGAAGGTACTCTGCGCAAGAGTTTCTCTGGTTTGCGTCAGGATCAAATCCAGCTCCCCTTCATCATTGATATCGGCACTTAATCTGGTTGTTTCCTGGATGGACTCAATTTGCGAGATACTTAAAGCCGTCCGGCTTTCGATGCTGGCAAGAAAACCGTTATTTTCTGCTTCCAGTTCGGAGATGACGTCTTTTGCGGCACGGTTGCCCTTTAAAACGTCCAGAAAACGTGTGAGCTGCTTGTCCAGATTTTTAAGGGTTTCCAGTGCTTGCTGGCTCTCTTCACTCAGGGAGATCTGGTCAGCCAGCCGACTTTCAGGGCTGTTCAGCCCTTTGGTTGATTTAACGGTATCGGACTTTTGTGTTTTCAGGAGTTCCTGAATATTGGTGGGCAGTCCTTTGCCTGATAAAGAGTCAATCATGATTAAATCCCATATGCCGGTATTCTTCCAACGAATTTCAGTATACCATATCAAATCTTATGAAGTCCTTACTTTCACATAAAATGTCCCCGTCTGTAAAGGGGATCGTCCTGATGATTATGGCCGTTGGCATGATCGCGGTGATGAATATGTGCAGCAAGCTGCTAACGGACTATCATGACCCGGTTGAGAAGGTTTTTTACCGGGCGGTTGTCGCCTTGACACTGGTGCTGGCCATTATCATCGCAACAAGGCGTTTTGATGCGTTCAAGACCAAACGGCCTTTCGGACAACTGGCGCGGGGACTTGCCGGAACATGCGGTGTGACGCTTGTGTTCTGGGCCTATTCCCTGATGCCGATGACGGAGGCGACGGCCCTGATGTTTACGGGCGGATTTATGACCCTTCTCGTTTCCCCGTTTGTCCTTGGTGAAAAAGTGGGGATTTACAGGTGGACGGCGGTTCTGGTCGGCTTTCTCGGGGCAATCATCATTGCCCAACCGAACAGTGAAAACTTCAATCCTGCCGGAGTTTCCGTTTCTCTGGCGGCGGCGTTTGTCGGCGGGGCCATCACAGCCGTTTTTCTGCGCAGTCTGGGAAAGACGGACAGTGCCTTCACGACGGTTTTTTATTTTTTACTGATCGGCACTGTTGTCACCTTTCCCTATATGCTGTTATACGGATCATGGGTTCATCCGGAGGCCGTTTACCCTGTTCTCGGGATGGGGATTGCCGGCGGCGTGTCCTTGCTCATCAGGACAGAGGCGTATCGCCATGCGGAGGCGTCACTCCTGTCCCCCGTCATTTATACCGGCATTGTCTGGGCCGTCCTGTTTGATCTTTTGATCTGGGAAGAAGTTCCCTCCCTGACGGTGATCTTTGGCGCCGGGATTATTATCTTTTCAAACTTGTTCATTCTCTGGCGGGAGCAGCGTAGAAAAGGATTAAAAGCCTAATATTCAAAAATGGAAGTAGATTTATCTGGTCTGTGAGCCTCAATTAAATCGGATGCCAATACTGCAACAGCGACAAAATTCGCGCCAATATTCCCGGCACGGTAAAAGGCTTTTGTGAGGTAATTTGCATCCTCAGGTACATAACCTGTTATAAAATCATGCGTTAAACTTCTTGGTTCGGACATAGCACTGATCCCTGATAATGATTTAAAAACAGTACTATAGTATAAGCTTTGCGCGTTTTGCCAAGGAGGTTACATAAAAGGTACTGGCTGACCGTAATCAAAGCTGCGCGGGGACAAACTTGCTACCGCATTTGCCAGTTTTTCTATTGTCAGGGGCTTTTCGGTAAACACCGCGTTGCCGCCATGCGTCTCAAAGAGGGTTTCGATTTCTGCCTGTCTTTCCGCATTCCCGCCTGTTGAGAGGATAAAGGGAATGACCGGGTCGCCAGGTTGTGTTCGCATGCCCTGAAAGAATTCAGGCCCGGTCATTACCGGCATGTCCAGATCACAGATAATCAGATCAATATCGGGGTTGGCCTCCAGAACATCCAAGGCTTCCTGACCATCTTGAGCGGTCAAGACCATTTCTCTGTCTATGTGACATGCATTGGCGATAATTACTGTA
The DNA here is from genome assembly GCA_937124505.1 of uncultured Alphaproteobacteria bacterium. Taxonomy (GTDB): domain Bacteria; phylum Pseudomonadota; class Alphaproteobacteria; order Micavibrionales; family Micavibrionaceae; genus JACKIP01. Next base: position 7,793 of record CAKZKV010000242.1, on the reverse strand, counting down.
TGGGCAAAGCGGACGACTTTGCTGTCATCAATAATCAGCACTTTTTTAGAATCTGTTAATTCCATGGACACACCCTTTTATTTTTTTATGAATAATACAGATTTCCCTCAAAGAGTCCAAATTTTTCTTCGAGGTATAATTTGTCCCTCTTTATTTGACGGTCTCATAGAGGTTAAAACCGTAATGCTGGAGCCAGCGCGTATCGGATTCGAACATCGAACGCAAATCGGGAATGCCGTATTTCAGCATGGCGAGGCGGTCAATCCCGGTTCCGAAGGCAAAGCCCTGATATTCCGTCGGGTCGATACCGCAGTTTTTCAGCACATTCGGATGTACCATGCCGCATCCCAAAACTTCCAGCCATTGCTGTTCCAGCTCATTTTCGGCGCGGGCGATTTTCAACTCGCCGCCGTCACGGGAACAGCCGATATCCACTTCCGCGCCCGGTTCCACAAACGGGAAGAAGCTGGGGCGCAGCCGGATCGGCAAGTCCTCAATCTCAAAATACGCGCTGAGGAATTCGATCAAGCAGCCTTTCAAATGGCCCATATGCACGTTTTTATCCACGTACAATCCCTCGACCTGATGGAACATGGGCGTGTGGGTCATATCGTAATCGCTGCGATACACGCGGCCCATACAGATGATCTTGATCGGGGCGCCGTGTCGTTCCATCTCGCGAATCTGGACGGAGGAGGTGTGGGTACGCAGGACTTTGGTGGCAAAATCAGGATTTTTTTCCTGTGGATCGGAGGGCAGAAAGAACGTGTCCTGCATTTCGCGCGCCGGGTGGCCGGGCGGGAAGTTCAGTGCCGTGAAGTTATGCCAGTCATCTTCAATGTCCGGGCCTTCGGCCACGGAAAAGCCCATCTCCGCAAAGATTTTCTGCAGTTCCTCCATGGTTTGGGAAATCGGATGCACATGACCGAGTTTGCGGGGCAGGGGCGGCAGCGTCACGTCCAGTGTTTCCGTCGCCAGACGCAGGTTCATCTCTTCTTTTTTCAGCTTTTCTTCCCGCGCCTTGATAAAATCTGCGATCTCATCTTTTAATTGGTTGAGTTCCTGCCCGCGGACTTTGCGTTCCTCGCCGTCCAGCTTGCCGAGCATTTTCATCAGGTCGGTAATTGCGCCCTTTTTGCCGAGCGCGGTGACGCGCACTTCTTCCAGAGATTTCAGGTCGTTCGCTGCCTCGATTTTCGCGGTCAGTTCTTCTTTTAATTGCACAGCATCAGTCATAGGGATGTTTTAGCGGGAAAGTGCGCGCAGGGGAAGGGGTTTTGTTACATTGCCCGCCAGCCGATATCGCGGCGGCAGAATCCCTCTGGCCAGTCGATCTTTTCGCAGGCGTCATAGGCTTTTTCCTGTGCGCCCTTGATGTCTTGGGCGATGGCCGTGACATTCAGGACGCGCCCGCCGGAATTGACCAGCTTGCCGCCCTCTTCTTTTGTGCCGGCATGGAATATTTTGACATCTCCCGGCAGTTCCGCTTCTTCGATATTTTTGATTTCCGTACCTTTGGCATAGCTGTCGGGATAGCCCCTTGCGGCCATGACCACGGTGAGGGCCGCCATGTCATGCCACTCAATTCGCCCGGTAAATTCATGTAAATTCTGGGTTGCTGCGGCATAGAGCAGTTCGACAAGATCGGTTTTCAGGCGCATCATCAACGCCTGACATTCCGGGTCGCCGAAGCGGATATTATGCTCCAGCAAGGTTGGCTCTCCGTTTTTGACCATCAGTCCGGCAAACAGCACGCCTTTGAACGGGCAATCCTCGGCAGCCATGCCGTCAATCGTCGGCTGAATGGCTGTTTTAAGGATTTTATCTTCCAGTTCAGGTGTCAGCAGCGGCGGCGGGGAGTAAGCGCCCATCCCGCCGGTATTCGGGCCTTTATCGCCGGTAAAGGCGCGTTTATGGTCTTGCGCGCCGGTCAGGGGCAGGACGGTTTGTCCGTCGGACAGGGCGAAATAGCTGACCTCTTCCCCGTCCAGAAATTCTTCAATCACCACTTCATGCCCGGCAGCACCGAATTTATTGCCGGAGAGCATGTCTTCAATGGCGGTAAAGGCCGCATCCTGTGTTTCACAGATGATCACGCCTTTCCCGGCGGCCAGACCATCGGCCTTGACCACAATCGGCAGGGAATTTTCCGTGACAAACTGTTTGGCCTCCTCAATATCTGTAAAGCGGCCATAGGCGGCGGTGGGGATGTTATACTTTGCGCACAGGTCTTTCATGAAGCCTTTGGAGCCTTCCAGCCTTGCCGCCTCTTTAGACGGGCCGAAGCAGGGAATGCCCTCCGCCGTGATCGCATCCGCCAATCCGTCCACAAGCGGCTGTTCCGGGCCGACAACGACAAAATTAATCTTTTTCTCATTGATGAAATCCAGAATTGCGGTGTGATCTGAAATATCCAGCGTGACGCAGATGGCGTTTTGCGCGATACCCGCATTTCCGGGCGCACAGTAAAGGGCGTCACATTTCGGGGATTGTGAGAGTTTCCAGGCCAGGGCATGTTCGCGGCCGCCGGAGCCGATCAGGAGAATGTTCATGACCGCACTATGCCCTTATTCTTCGAGAGATACAAGAGAGGCGTTGCCGCCGCTGGCAGTGGTATCGACGGAAATGACTTTTTCCGTTGCGAAGGCTTTCAGGTAGTTCGGGCCACCGGCCTTGGGGCCTGTCCCGGAAAGTCCGCGTCCGCCAAACGGCTGGGCACCGACAACCGCGCCCGTCATACTGCGGTTAATATACAGGTTGCCGGATCTGATTCTGTCTGCAACAAATTGCCAGCGGCTTTTGACACGGGTATGCATGCCGAAGGTCAGGCCATATCCGCTGTCATTGATTTCCTGAATAACGTGGTCAAGGCTTTCGATATTATAGCGGATAATATGCAGGATCGGCCCAAAGACTTCTCCTGTGTCTGCCAGCATGTCCAGAGATTTTATTTCAAATGCACATGGTGAGAAGTAAAAGGAATCGCCATCTATTTCAGCATAAGGGGATTCGGCCAGTTTCACGGTATTGGCTTCCAGAAACTTCTTGTGATGCACCAGCCTGTTATGGGCATCCCCATCAATCACAGGGCCGATATCTATTGCAATATCAGAGGGGTCGCCGATGCGCAGTTCTTCCATTGCCCCGCGCAGCATATTGATGACTGGCCCGGCAATTTCATTTTGCAGGTACAGGACGCGCAAGGCGGAGCATCTCTGTCCGGCAGACCCGAACGCGCTGCGGATCACGTCATCCACGACCTGTTCGGGCTGGGCGGAACTATCGACGATCATGGCATTTTGTCCGCCGGTTTCGGCGATCAGGGGGATAATCGGCCCTGTTTTTGCGGCCAGAGTCATGTTAATTTTTTGTGCGACTTCCGTGGAGCCTGTAAAGGCAACACCTGCGATATCTTCATGATAAACCAGTTCAGCGCCTAATTGCCCGTCTCCATAAAGAACCTGCAAAGTGCCGGGTGGCAGTCCGGCTTGTTGCATCAGTTCCAGAACGCGCCCGGCAATTTTAGGTGTTTGCTCGGCAGGTTTGGCGATCACGGCGTTGCCAGCCATCAGGGCCGCAGCAATTTGCCCGGTGAAAATGGCCAGAGGGAAATTCCACGGACTGATACAGACAAAAATACCGCGAGCCTCATGATACAAGCGGTTTTCTTCCCCAGTCGGGCCTGCCATGGAAATCCCGTCCTTTGCAAAAACCTGACGGCCTTGCTGCGCATAATAACGGCAGAAGTCTATGGCTTCACGCACTTCTGCTTCCGCATCGGGAATGGTTTTGCGGCCTTCATAGACCAGATACGCCATTAGCTCCATTTTGGCCTGTTCAAACAAGTCAGCAGTTTTTTCCAGTATATTTGCCCGGTAATCTGCGGATTGGGCCGACCATTTCTGATAAGCGGGTCTTGCCTTGTAGAACGCATTTTCCACTTCATTTGTTTTTATGGTTGCCAGGATGTCTGTTTTAACCAGATTGCGGTATTTTTTAAGGGCTTTTGTGACGGCAGTGACCGTATGTAAATCATTTAAGTCCAGCCCACTTGAATTGAACCGTGGTTCAAACAGGTTTTGCGGCAGGGAAATATGGGGATGACGTTTGTCCTCTGATTTTTTGGTTTCTTCAATCGGATCGGCGGCCAGACGTGATATTTTGATGCTGTCGTCGTATAACTTGTTGATAAAGGAAGAATTGGCTCCGTTCTCCAGAAGGCGTCTGACGAGATAAGGCAGCAGGTCTTTGTGTTTTCCAACCGGGGCGTAAACTGTGACCGTTGCAGCGGTATCTTTTTGCACCTCGCTGAAAAGAGTTTCTCCCATGCCGTGCAGACGCTGGAATTCATAGTTCCGGCATTGGGTTTCCTCGACGAATTCGAGGATACTGGAAATCGTGTGTGCATTATGAGTACCGAACATTGGGTAAATATGATCGGATTTTTTAAGGAGTTTTTGTGCACAAACCAGATAAGACAGATCGGAATGGCATTTACGTGTAAAGACCGGGAAGTCTTTTAATCCGGCAACTTGTGCATGCTTGATTTCCGTATCCCAGTAAGCACCCTTGACCAGGCGCACGCGGATTTTGCGTCCCGATTGCTGCGCCAGCATGGAGACATGGTCTATTAATGGCAAGGCCCGTTTTTGATAGGCCTGCACAGCGAGCCCCATTTTGTGCCAGTCTTTGGGGGAGGCACGCAGCGCCCGGTCAAAAATCTCCAAAGACATGTCCAGACGGTCGGCCTCTTCGGCGTCAACGGTCAGGGCGATATTTTTATCTGCTGCCAGTCCACAAAGATGGCGCAGTTTTTCAGCCAGTGCCGGAATGCATGTCTCCTGTTGTGAAACCTCATAACGGGGGTGTAAGGCTGAAAGTTTGACGGAAATGCCGGCGGGTTTGGGTAATTTGTTTTTGCCGATGGCTGTAATTGCGTCCGCATAACTCTCAAAATAACGCTCTGCATCTTCTGCTGTGCGTGCGCCTTCCCCCAGCATATCAAAGGAGTAATCTTCCCTGCCGTTTCCCTGTGCCGCCACATGCAAGGCTTTTTCGATGGTTTCGCCCAGCACAAATTGCTGGCCCATTTTTTTCATGGCGCTTTCAACACCTTTACGAACAAAAGGCTCGCCAAGTTTTCCTAAAAAACTGTTCAGGGTGCTTTTGGAAGCGATCAGTCCCATCCCTGCAAAACGGGTAAACCAGTCGGTGGCGCCGCCCCCCTTTCCCCATTCGGCTGAGTTCAGGCAGTCCTTGACAAGGGCCGCACGCGTGATGCTGTCCGGGATACGCAAAAACGCCTCCGCCAGAGTCATCAGTGTTCGGCCTTCTTCTGAATTTAAGGGGTATTGCTGTAAAAAACTTTCCAGCATTCCCATGTTGGCCTGTGATCGTCTGACCCTCTCGATCAGGTCAGTAGCGCGTCTTTGAACGCGGTCGGCCAGCCCGGCATGCCATTCTATCTCCTGCAACAGATGCTCGACACAGATGTTTTCGTCTTTCAACTTACAGGTTTGATAGGGGGGCGTATCATTCATGGTCTTTCATTTTACCCGGAAGTCTCTAAAATACAAATATGCAAAGCGAACTTTCTTTAAATAATGTGCCGGAATATTCCGTTTCCGAACTGGCCTTTTCCCTGAAGCGGACGATTGAGGAAACTTATGGTCATGTGCGCCTGCGCGGTGAACTGGGACGGCTGACATTTCATTCTTCCGGGCATATGTACGGCAATATCAAGGACGATAAATCCACGATTGATGTTGTGTGCTGGCGGGGAACGCTTTCCAGATTGCAGGCCAGGCCGGAGGAGGGACTGGAGGTGATCTGTACGGGCAAGATGTCTTCCTACCCGGCGCGCTCTAACTATCAGTTCATCATTGAAAGTATGGAACTGGCGGGGGAAGGCGCTTTGCTGAAAATGCTGGAACAGCGCCGTAAAAAGCTGGCCGCCGAAGGTCTGTTTGATGAGACACGCAAAAAGGCCCTGCCGTTCCTGCCGGAAAAGATCGGGGTGATCACCTCCCCGACGGGAGCCGTTATTCGCGATATTCTGCACCGCATCCGAGACCGTTTTCCCGCTCATGTCCAACTCTATCCGGTCAGGGTGCAGGGGGACACGGCTGCATCTGAAATTGTGCAGGCCTTACAGGCCTTCGAACGCATGCATGATAAACCGGACGTGTTGATTTTGGCACGTGGCGGCGGCTCTCTGGAAGACCTGATGCCATTTAATGAGGAGGAAGTTGTGCGCGCCGTGGCGGCCTGCTCAATTCCCATCATTACAGCGGTCGGGCATGAGACGGATACGACTCTGGTTGATTATGCCTCTGATTTACGAGCGCCGACGCCCACCGGGGCTGCGGAAAAATCTGTGCCTGTGCGTGTCAATCTCTATGCGCAAGTGCTGGAGGATTCACAACGCCTGATCAGCTCTATGCAGCGCAGGATGGAATATGCCGGACAAAGATTGAGTTCCGCCCGTCTGAAAGACCCCAAATCGCTTCTGGAGATAAAGGTACAGGGGCTTGATCACATGACTATGCGGCTTGGAAGTGTCTTTGATAAATACTTGTCCCGCAAGGGAGAGAGACTGACGCGGTTGGGGGCTGAGTTGCGTCATCCCAAAAATCTGCTTCAGGAGAAAAAGCGTATTTTGAAAGTATACGAAGATCAGTTGTTGCGCACACAGCCGCGCCTGTTCCGGGACAAACAGCAAAAACTGGAAGGTCTGGAGCGGATGCTGGAAAGCCTGTCGTTCAAATCCGTTCTGGCGCGTGGGTATGCGGTTGTGCGGGATTTTGAATCAGGAAACTTGATTTCTGACCCGGAGAAGGTTGTGTCGTCCCAACTCCTTGAAATTGAGTTTAAGGATGAAAAGCGGAGGCAGGTTGTATCAAAATAATGAAAGCGCTTTGCGTTTCCTGATCTTATAGGATATAAAATTTCTAGATTTCCATGAAAGCAAGGAATGCTGAAGATTAAAGCAGTTAATAGAAAAAAGGTACGATCATGATGAAAATAATCAAAGTATGTTTATGTATGGCTGTTGTGGTATCACTGAGCGCATGCGGAACAATTCACGGTGCGGGTGAGGACCTGGAAGCTGCCGGGCGCGCTGTACAGGATGTTGTAAACTAAGGTTTTTATGAGGGTATTACTAAAAGAATTACATAGCCAATTGGGTGTCCATGATGTTCTGATGGGCTATGAAACGGACAGTTCCCAGTACTATGATGAGGAACGCGACAAGACGTGCAGCGCAGAAGTGCGCATGGCAGGCGAGCAGCGTGAAATAGAAGTGGAAATCCTGACGTTCAGTCTGGAGCCCAAGGAGGGCGAACCGCCGGTTAATCAGATTTTGGCGATGCGCGGCGTTCCGAAAAATGATGGTCTTTGGGTTCTGAAAGACCTGCGCGTCAAGGGAGATGAAACCACTTTTCCTGATTGGGAAAAAGGAGCCTGCGCGTTTTATACGGCCATTGTCCTTCATATCCGTAATGAACAATTCCCCGACATTGATGCTCTGATTGATGAGCATCTGCAAGGAGAAGCCGGTCAGGCAGGACGCGCCAAGCGCGGCGGGGGGCGTAAAAATCCGAAGTTCAAGCCGCCGACGAATACGATCAGTATGAAACAGGGAATGTAATACCAATTCGCACTCTTTCCGCTTTGAATGCAAAATGGTATCAGGTTACAGGTAACGCTGCTCAATATGTCTCACCAGTGCCTCATGCGACAGCGCATGTCCGGTCACATGTTTGATGAGTTCTTCTGTTCCCATCAGGCGG
>CAKZKV010000241.1 GCA_937124505.1 uncultured Alphaproteobacteria bacterium | reverse complement strand
TTCGACGAGGGTCTCCTTGCGCGAGCGATCGCCGCGGTACATCGCGCCGATCTGCGGAATACTGGCGTGGGACTCGTCGATAAAGACCAAGGCGTTGTCCGGCAGGTATTCAAACAGAGTGGGCGGCGGCTGGCCTTCTTCCCGTCCGGTCAGGTAGCGGGAATAATTCTCGATTCCGGAGCAGGTTCCAGTAGCAAGGATCATTTCCACATCGAATTGTGTACGTTCTTTCAGGCGCTGTGCTTCAATTAATTTTCCTTCTTTTTCAAATTGCTCCACCCTTTCTTTCATATCTGACTTTATCTGTCGCACGGCTTGCTGGAGCGTAGGGCCAGGGGTGATGTAATGTGAATTCGCGTAAATACGCACGGCTTCGAGATCCTGAAATTTCTCCCCGGTCAGCGGATCGAACTCAATAATCTTTTCCAAATCATCTCCGAACAGGTCAAAGCGCCAGGCGCGGTCTTCAAAGTGGGCTGGAAACAGTTCGACGGTATCGCCTCGTACGCGAAACGCGCCGCGATCAAAGGCCATATCATTGCGGTTATATTGTAATTCGACGAGGTGTTTGATTAATTCCTCTCGGTTGATCTGATCACCGACTTTCAGGGAGATGGTCATCGCCTGATAGTCTTCGCGGCTGCCGAGGCCGTAGATGCATGAGACGGACGCGACGACAATCGCGTCCTTGCGTTCCAGCAGGGCGCGGGTGGCGGAATGGCGCATGCGGTCGATTTGTTCGTTAATGCTGGAGTCTTTTTCGATGTACGTGTCCGAGCGGGGGACGTACGCCTCCGGCTGGTAATAATCATAGTAGGAGACAAAATATTCCACGGCATTATTTGGGAAAAACTCCTTCATTTCGCCATAGAGCTGCGCGGCGAGAGTCTTGTTCGGCGCCATGATCAGGGTCGGGCGCTGGGTTTTCTGAATGACATGCGCCATGGTGAAGGTCTTGCCGGAGCCTGTGACACCCAGCAACACCTGATTTTTGTCTTCGTTTTTTAAGCCCGCGACCAGTTCCTTAATCGCGGTTGGCTGGTCGCCGGTCGGTTGAAAGTCCGAAACGATTTCAAGAGGCGGAGAATTCTGATCTAAATTGCTCTCGAATTTCGGATCAAGCAGGTGTGCAGGTTCTTGTGTAAACGACATGGAACAAATATAGAACTATTTGTTCCTGATGTCATCTGAATTACTGAAAAATCAGGCTTTTTCCACCTGAGAGTATTCCAGTTCCACAGGCGTTGCGCGGCCAAAGATAGAGACAGACACTTTCAGTTTCGCCTTTTCCTCGTCCACTTCCTCAACTGTGCCGTTGAAAGAGGCAAACGGTCCGTCGATTACCTTGATTTCTTCACCAATTTCGTAGGTCACGGATGGTTTTGGACGATCAACGCCTTCCTGAACCTGTTGCAGGATGGCTTGTGCTTCTTTTTCAGAGATTGGCTGCGGTTTGTTATTTGCGCCCAGAAATCCTGTCACTTTTGGTGTGTTTTTGACCAGATGCCAAATATCGTCATTCATATTGGCTTTCATCAGGATGTATCCGGGGAAGAAATTGCGTTGCGCTTTCTGGCGCTGGCCTTTTTTGACTTCAACCACTTCTTCCTTGGGAACCATAATCTCTTCGATCAGATCAGAGAGTCCTTTTTTCTCAGCCGCTTTGCGGATTTGCTCGGCTACTTTTTCTTCAAATGTCGAATAAGCCTGAACGACGTACCAGCGTGATTGTGCCATGTGATGTCCTTTATGAAATAGTCGTTATTGTAATAAAATTATTCTGATCCCAGCCCTAAAATCAGGCTGATCGCCCATGCAACAACCTGATCTGCGACATACAAGAATATTGCCGCCAACGTCACCATAATAAAAACGGCGATTGTTCCCTGAATAGTTTCTTTTTTAGAGGGCCATGTAACTTTTGCGCCTTCGTTTTTGACCTGTTGAATAAATGTTCCTGGTCCTGTCTTTGCCATATCTCTTGCTCCGCATATGCATATAATAAAAGTTGTTTTCCCTCCAGCCGCTCGCAGCGCCGTGTGGCGTTTGGAACGATTTCTATTTCAGGAAAGTGACAGCTTTATAGCGCAAAGTACAGCAAAAAAAAAGTAAAAAGTGAAGGATGTATTGTTTTTTGTAAGCTATTGAAACTAGACCTGATAATAAAACCAATGCTAATCTGTTCAGGTGAACGTTCTTAGATATTTCTTTTTTACATTTGTCATTTTCTTGATTGCATTTGCGGCGCATGCAAGCGAAAACGTGTGTCATTCGCTCTCCCGTGGGGAATTCGATCTCGAAATCCTGGATGGTAAAAATAACATTACGTATGATTTTGAGCAGAGTGCCAAAGACATTACAAACATTCAAAAACAAAATGATTTGAATTACTCAGGTTTAAAAGGGGATAGCTTTTATAATCAGTCAGGCCTTGTCCTGACCGGAAATAATATGGGTCTGACCGTCGGGACGTTTCAATACCTTTTATATCTAACTCCATATTTTGAGAATATCGGTACGGGGCGCTATTGCCCCGGTGTGAAAAGAATTTGTGTGAAATTCATGTATGACTCTAAAATTTATATCGCCAAGGAATATACAGGTAACCAGTGTGCGTTTAACAAGATCATGAATCATGAAATGGAGCACCATAAAACCAACGTCAGAAACAAGCAGAAATACATCGGGTGGCTGCGGAAGGATATGGTGGCTGTCGCCAACTCGATTGTTGAAAAGTATCAACCGATAAATGAGGAAGATATAGGACTTGCATCCGACAGTCTTCAAGCAGAGTTAAAAGATGCGATAGATGCCTATATTTACAAAATGCAGGTCGATACCAACCGTGAAAATCAAAAACTGGACATGACATCTGAGTATCTGCGTCTGACCCGCGAGATCAAAAAATGTTACAAGCCGTCTGATAGATGATTACCGGATCACAATCTGGCGGATTTGGCCCTGACGGTTGAATACGATTTGCCATGACCTTTGCTGTTTTTGTGATGTTTCGAGTTTTTCGACCAGATCGCTGACATTTTTAATTTTTTCACCGTTAATCTCCAGAAGAATATCGCCAATGGCAAAGGTGCGGAAAAAGCCGTTTGCTCCGGCGATATCAGTTATCACCACGCCGTTTTCTTCTTTTAGTCCAAGTTCAAAGGAAACCGCCGGGTTGATCTGGGATATTTTCAGACCACGCAGAGGGTGGCTCCCCTTTAAAAGGGTTGTGTTACGCGGCGGAGTCTCCGGTGGGGCAATGGCTGTAATACTGATATTGCTGGGCTGCCCTTCACGCAGAACGCTGAATTTTGCAGTCTGACCAAGAGGGATGGTCGCAAGGCGGAAACGCAGTTCGGCAGGGTCGCGCACTTCGCGGCCATTCAATGCAACAATAATATCTCCAATACCAAGCCCGGCGGTCAGTAATGGGCTGCTGGAATGAAGTTCCGTGATTAGCGCCCCGGTTGGTTTATCAAGCTGGAAACTTTCCGCGAGATCGGCTGTCAGGGTCTGAAAACTGGCTCCCAGCCAAGGACGTGTAATGCCGTTTTCACCAGCCTGTCCCATTTTGGCCGCCGCGAGAACGCTATTGACCATCTCGGACGGAATGGCAAATCCGATCCCCAGAGAACCACCGGAACGTGAATAAATCGCTGTGTTAATGCCGATGACACCCCCGTCCATACTGACCAGAGGGCCGCCGGAATTTCCGGGGTTAATCGCTGCATCAGTTTGGATGAAGAAGTTATAGTCGTTAATATTGAGCGCGGAGCGGGCAAGGGCTGAGACAATGCCGCTTGTGACGGTTTGTCCGACCCCGAACGGATTGCCAATGGCCAGAACCAGATCCCCAACCTCCAGAGATTCAGAGGGACGTAGCGTTGCGTATGGTAAGTCTTTTGCCTCGTCCGTAATTCTGAGAACGGCCAGGTCTGTGTGTTCGTCGCTTAAGGACAGTTCAGCGCCAAGTTCTCGTCCGTCTGCAAGCCCTACAACGATTTCATCCGCGCCGTTAATTACATGGGCGTTGGTGATCACAATACCCGATGGATCAACAATCACGCCCGATCCGAGGGAACTTTGTACGCGTTCCCGCGTAAATCCACCGCGGGAATTGCCAAAAAAGGGGGCGAAAAACGGATCGTTCATGAAAGGATGGACGCGCTGCTGGATCACACGCTTGGTGTAAATGTTCACAACCGCCGGAGCAATTTTCTTGACAACAGGGGCATATGAGAGCTTGATTTGTTCGCGGGAACCCGGAATAGTAACATCCTGTGCTGCCACAGGTAAGTTGAGGAAACAAAACAGGAAAAAGAGTATGTACCGCATAGCACTATAATTTAAGAAGCAAGCGTTTCATTCTCAAGAGCAAAAATGAAAATATCTCTGAAAAACCTGAAAAATTATAAACGCCCCAGTCCGCCTTTGGTGTGTTTAACGGCCTATACCTATCCAATGGCGCAGTTCCTGTCTCCCCATGTTGACCTGATCCTGGTCGGGGACAGCTTGGGGAACGTGCTATACGGTATGGAGGATACGACCACAGTTACAACGGCGCACATGATCGCTCACGGAAAGGCTGTGGTGAAAGGGGCAGAGGGGCGCTGTCCGGTCGTGATTGATATGCCTTACGGCAGTTATGAGGAGAGCGATGCGCATGCCGTCGAACGGGCGCGATTTCTTATACAGGAAACCGGTGGGGATGCGGTCAAGCTGGAGGGCGGCGTTTCCATGGCCTCACGCATTAAAGCCATTACCGCTCAAAGT
>CAKZKV010000240.1 GCA_937124505.1 uncultured Alphaproteobacteria bacterium | reverse complement strand
GCACGTTGACCACGGGAAGACGTCTCTGCTTGATGCGTTGCGCTCTACGGATGTTGTCTCTGGTGAGGCAGGTGGAATTACGCAGCATATCGGAGCCTATCAGGTGCAACTGGCAAGTGGTGACAAGATCACCTTCCTTGATACGCCGGGGCACGCGGCCTTTACTGAAATGCGGGCGCGGGGGGCGAATGTGACCGATATCGTGGTTCTTGTTGTGTCTGCCGATGACAGTGTCATGCCGCAAACCATTGAGGCTATCAAGCACTCCAAAGCGGCGGGCGTGCCGATGATTGTGGCGATCAACAAAATTGACAAGCCGGATGCCAATCCGATGAAGATCAAGCAAGACCTGCTGCAATATGAAGTGGTCGTAGAAGATATGGGCGGCGATGTGCAGACCGTTGAAGTCTCCGCCTTGAAGAAAATGAATCTGGACAAGCTGGAGGAAGCAATCCTCCTGCAGGCTGAAATTCTGGAACTGCAGGCCAACCCTGCCCGCGCGGCGGTTGGCACAGTCGTCGAAGCCAAGCAGGAAATCGGACGTGGCTCTGTTGCCACAATCCTTGTCGAAGCCGGGACATTGAAAATTGGCGATACGTTTGTGGTCGGGTCGGAAGTTGGGAAAGTCCGCGCCCTGATTAACGATAAAGGCGAACAGGTCAAGGAAGCCGTTCCGGGTATGCCGATTGAGGTGCTTGGCCTGAACGGAACGCCGGAAGCCGGTGATCGCCTGACTGTCGTGGATAGCGAAGGCAAAGCCCGCGAAATCGCTAATTATCGTGCGCGCAAGAAACGCGAGAAAGAAACCATTGCCGGTGCAGTGGCGGGTCAGTCTTTTGAGGATATGATCAGTGCGGCCAAAGCAAAAGGCCAGAAACAAATCCTGCCGATTGTTATCAAGGCCGACGTCCATGGTTCTGTTGAGGCGATTGTTGGATCGCTGAATAAGATTGCCGAGGAAAATGAGGAGATTGGCGTGAATATCCTGATGGCCGGGGTTGGCGGCATTACGGAATCCGATATCACGCTGGCCAAGGCTTCCAATGCGATGGTGGTCGGATTTAACGTCCGGGCCAATCCACAAGCGCGTGACCTAGCGGCCAAGGAGAATATAGATCTCAATTACTATAATGTGATTTATGACGTGATTGATGACACGAAGAAGATTCTCTCCGGCATGCTCTCCCCTGAAAAACGTGAAGAATATATCGGGAATGCTGAAATCCGCGAAGTCTTTAATATCACCAAAGTCGGCAAGATCGCCGGGTGTATGGTCACGAACGGTTTCGTCAAACGTGGTGCGGGCGTCCGCCTGCTGCGGGATGACGTGGTGATCCATGAAGGCCACCTGAAAACCCTGAAACGCTTTAAGGACGAGGTTAAGGAGGTTAAGGAAGGCATGGAATGCGGTATGGCGTTTGAGAACTATGACGACATCAAGGAAGGCGATATTATCGAATGCTTTGAAGTGGTCGAGGAAGCAAGAAGTCTGGCTTGATGCAGGGATTTGCCGAGTGTTTTGGAAAACCTCTACATGCAATAAGAAAGGCGCAAATGCATCATGGTTATCTTGCCGTAACCATACCTTGGTTTGTATTTAGTTTAATTTTCTTAGGAGTTACTATTTATAGGTCGGACAGCCTTTTTACTTCAGAAGTTTTTAGCGCAGGTATAGTCTGTTTTGTCCTCTCAGTTATGGTGCTTATATTTATTCCAAAAGAGAATAAGAAGATAGCCCTTGTTATTTTTGAAAACGGAATCTATTGCCCAATATTATTTTTGAGAAAAAATGAATTTTTTATGAGATGGGATGAAATAGAAAATTTTTGTATAGAAAAAATTCGATCTGGACACGGATACAGCCTTTTTTTAAAAATTTATCCAAAGAGATTTCAGGCCTTTTATAATAATTTAAAATTAGTTGAGAAGCTCAAGTATCGGAGAACGTACAACATTAGTATACATAACGAAGGTTTGGCTTTAAAAGTACTGGGAGTCCTTGATGTGTCTGAAGATATTTTGCTAGAACTTTTAGAAAATACCAAGGCACGGTACGATCATCAAATTAAAACATAGAATGTGAATAAAATGAAAAACGGAATGCCATCACAAAGACAATTGCGCATGGGCGAGCAGGTTCGGCATGCTTTATCGGAAACTTTGCAGCGCGGGAAGTTCCATGACGAGGATTTGCTCGAGCATGTGTCCATGCTTTCGATTAACGAAGTGCGGATGACGCCCGACCTGAAACATGCCAAGGCGTACGTGTCGTCTTTGTCAGGGAAGGATTTGACAATCTTGCTGGAGGCGTTAAACGCGGCGGCCCCCTACTTCCAGCAGGAACTAAATCGGAAGCTGGATACAAAATTCACCCCACGCGTTAAATTTGTGGCAGATCATTCCCAGGAAGAACTCAACAAGCTGGAACGGATTTTTGATAATTTACCGAAAGAGATCGGAAGAGCACAC
>CAKZKV010000239.1 GCA_937124505.1 uncultured Alphaproteobacteria bacterium | reverse complement strand
CGCAAGTTATCTCTGAATAAGCCCTCGTTGGGTATCCTGATTAACGGTGGCTTGATAGGGGCGTGGGTCAATGACAATCAGGACGGCCCCCTTTTCAACATACTGGCCATCTTCAAAATGGATGTCCGTGATACGTCCGCTGACCTGCGGTCGGATTTCCGCCTGATCCACCGCCACGACGTTCCCGGAAAAGTTTTTCCAGATTTGTATTTTTTCAGGGGCAACGACTTCAATCTCGACCGGCATGGCAGAGGGGGCTCCCCCCTTCATGGCCTGGGAGGCCGTGGCATTATGGTTTCCAGAGAACTGAAAAACGGCATAGACAGCCAGAGTCATGACCATTATTGTGCCTATGGTGTAGGCCAGACGTTTCAGCATATTCTTCCTCTTAATTTTAATTTTTGACGCGCCGATTTTTTTTGGGGAGGCCATCTCTTCTTCATATCATACAAAATGAAATATAACCTCATAAAGTTATATTTCTATAGCGTGATGTCGTGTGAATAGACATATATTTAAAAATCACTATGCATGAAAGTCTGCCTGCAGAGATAGACACTTGAATTTCCCTGCATTAGCCACTAAAAGAAAGCCATGAAAATAACATACTTTCTCGGTGAGTTTCCCCTCGTTACTGAAAATTTTATTATCTATGAAATAGATGCCCTGATCAGGCAAGGCGAGGACGTTGAAATTTTCAGTTTAGGGCATCCGGTATCAGGGAAAATGTCTGAACAACCGCAAAAGCTTGGTTTTTCTGATAAAATCCACTATGCCAATATCTTTAACAAGAGTCGTCTCAATGTAAAAGTATCGCTTGCATGGCTGCTATTGAAACTTTTGCTGAAGGGCAATATCAGTGCATTCAAAAAAATTCTGAAAGACAAGGAAACCTGTGCGGAATATTCTCGTTATCAACTTCTTGCTATCGCAGATCGTCTGAAAAAAGTTCAGCCTGATGCGGATTTAATCGTGTCACATTTTGGCCCGACGGGGCGGGTGCTGGCCATCTTGAAAGAATATGATTTGCTCACCATGCCTTTTACGACAACTTTTCATGGCTATGATATTACGAGTTATCTAAAAACGCATGGCGAAGAAATATACAACTTACTATTCAGGAATGCGGATCAGCTCATTTTTGTTAGTGATTTTTTTCGGCAAAAGGCCATAGAGCTAGGGGCTTCAGAGAAGAATTTATGCGTCATTCATACATCTATTAATTGTGAAGACTTTTCTTTTTATCCTCGTCAATTGCCGCAGGAAGGCTCCGTGCGTTTTATTTGTGTGGGCCGCCTGACTGAAAAGAAAGGGCAGGTATATTTACTGGAAGCATTTGCAAAAATTTGCAGCAAACTGCCAACAAAAAACATTCATCTTGATTTGGTCGGCGGAGGGCCTCTGGAAGAAACCATCAGGCAAAAGGCAAAAGAGCTCAATGTAGAAGAATACGTGACCATTCACGGTTCGGTGCAGCATGAGGTTGTAAAAGAGCTGCTGGCAAAAGCACATGTGTTTATATTACACAGTATTGTTGCCGATGACGGTGATATGGAAGGGATTCCATGTAGCTTGATGGAAGCCATGGCGCAAGGCCTGCCCGTTATTTCGACCTATCACAGCGGCATCCCGGAGCTTATTGATCATAATGTTTCCGGCTTGTTAGGCGAAGAAAGAGATGTGGATGTGCTTGAAGCTCTGATGATGAAATTTATAAATGAGCCCCAAATCTGGGCTGATATGACCAAAGCAGCCCGCGAAAAGGTTGAGGATGAATTTGAACGAAAAAAAGAGACGCAAAGGCTTATAGAAACGTTTGAAAAAACGATTGCTGCAAGCAAAGCATCTTCTTGTTGTAAGGAGGGTGGGAGTTGTCAGGGGCGTCAAAAAACGTAATGAGATTGCTGCAAAGTTGCTGCGATATTTTTTCTCATGTTAAAAAATATAAAAACTGTCGTGTTGGCTGGCTTGAGGCTAGGGAGGCTCTGTTATTTTAGAATATTACAGTTCTTCTAATGATGCATTTTATTATTAAAAAACAATGGGTTGGGTGTTTTTGTATTGGTTTATATTAGTATTGTGCAACGGCCCGGCAAAAGTCTGAAAAAAAAATCAAAAAAGGTTTACCTGCACGAATTTTGTGCTAGGATGCCTCCATCGTGACTGGTTCTCAATTGATCAATCACAGCTTTACTTTAATTGTGACGCCTATTATGACGCCCCCCGCAAGGGAATTTCAACTTTAATTCAAGGGGTATAAATCATGCTTACATTACCTGCCGTTCTAGAGGTTGACGGAATTACCGTTTTTCGCGATGATGACGACAACACGCAATTTTATTACTTACCTAAAGACATCAATCTTGTTACAAACCCGGATGGATCGCCGCAGTTTGATTTTGTTGTGTATGATGTCGGTGATGATGCCGAAACAGCGACGAGTGGAGGGTATCTGCTTTTCACCGTTGCTTTGACGAGTGACCGCAATGCCGTTGAAACCCGCGTTAAGCCAGAGGTTCAAAGAATTTTACGCGATGAATTTCCACCGGGCGAAATCGTTCCGCAACCCAAAATCGCGCCGGTCAGTTTCCTGAACGGTACGGCAGAACTTCTGATTGCCAGTGCTGGCGGTGAACTCGTGAGCCGTATTCAACTCGGAAAACCCTCTCTGTTTGGTGATAACACTGTGTCGGTGATTGCGGAAATGCCAATTGACGGGGCGGCTGTTTTTGCCAGTGTGTTGGAGCAGGGTGGATCAATTGCCACTATTGAATATAACCTGAATTTTGAGGCGCGTTTGCCTTCTGTGGTTGTAACCGCACATATTGAAGCGTCGCGTGTGCGTGACGTGGTAAATACCTGGACGACTCAGAAAATCAAGGAAAGCAATACCTGGGGGTCAAAAACCCGCACGGAGCGCAAACGTACCGGCTATTCTGAAATACTGGAAGAAGAAAACCTTGTCGAGCTGGATATAAAAGCCGGATCGTCTGAAGTTGATCTATCTGATGATCTTGTTTCTGATTTACAGGACTTTGCCATGGCATCCATGGATCGCTTTATCGAGGATGAGTGGATGGCAGGTGGTATCCTGTCGGAAGAGGATATGCGCTCCGAGTGGCTGGAATCTATTCATGAAGAAGTCCAGCGCAATTTCGATATGAGCCTGACAACCCGTGATGTGATTACGCGCCCCTATAATCCGAGTGCGTCGGTGAATCCGACATTCCTGGGGGGGGACCCGTCAGATTTCGTCAAGCGCGTATCTATAGGTGATGATTTCTTTAAGCGTCTCGAAGTCGATGTTCAGACCAATCTGGATTTTGAAAAATATCAGGAATATGTGCATAGCGTTGTTGTGAATATGCATTATCAAAGCCGTGATGACGATGGGAACAATATTTCAAAGTCAGAGTCCTTTACCTTTACGGCGGATGACCACGCACCGAAAAAATTTGTGACCAAGATGGGGCGGCCAAAAGATGACTCTTATGAGTATAGCGTCGAAGTGGTTTATAAAGGCGGCCCTGTTGAAAAACGTCAGGTTGAAAAAGGAACAAGCCGGGATCGTTCGCTGATTGCTGCGGTTAAAAACCCCGGTGAGTTGAATGTAACCTTTAACTCTGCTCCCGAAGTCTTTGGGGACAGAATTAGCGCCATTGAGATCAAGCTGGAGTATGCCGATCCCCGCAACAAGGTGAAGCGCTTTACGGAAGAATTGATCCTGAATGCTGAAAAACCGTCTGCGACCGTTCGCAAGGCCATTTTTGCAGAAGTGGAAAAAGATTTTGCCTACAGTTACGTTTATGTGATGGATGGCGGCAACCAGCGCGTTTCCGCAGGGCCGTTCCCTGGCGCGCCTGATACGCAATATATTTCCATTCCATCGCCTTTTGAAAATATGTTTACCCTGATGATCCAGCCTCTGGCGGACTGGAGTGAAATGACATCGGTCATCGTCGGGTTGTCATATGAAGATGTGGCCAATGATTTCCGCAAATCAAATACCTATAACTGGGATCAGGAAACGTCCTCGGACGCCGTAAAATGGGCCTTCCCGATTGTCGATCCAGACAAAACGGCCTGTACGGTCAGCGAAACCTGGATCAGAAAAACAGGTGGCAGCGTGACGTTACCGGCCCGTCAGATCAATATTGAGGAAAGGCCGGTTCTGGTGGTCGGAGATGCCCTTGGTGGGATCGTAAATGTGGAAATTGATGCGGGCGATGTTGATTTCGAAAACAGTGTGCGCCGGATTATGATCAATCTGGTTTACCGCGACGATGAAAACAACGTTCTGG
>CAKZKV010000238.1 GCA_937124505.1 uncultured Alphaproteobacteria bacterium | reverse complement strand
TGGGTGTTCACGACTATATTATGCGCCCGGTTGACCGTAACGAGTTTCTGGCACGGGTCCGCACCCAGATTCGCAGAAAACGTTTTCAGGACAGATTGCGCTCTAACTATGAGCATAGTCTGTCCATGGCGGTTACGGACCCACTGACGGGCATGTATAACCGCCGTTATATGGAGACACACCTGAGCAAGCTGTTAGAGCGTCAGGAAGCCAACAAAAAGCCTCTTGGCATTTTGCTTCTGGATATAGATCATTTCAAGGCCGTCAATGATACGTACGGGCATAATGTCGGGGACGAAGTTTTGAAAGTTTTCTCGGCCCGTATCTCCGACTCTCTGAGAAGTTTTGACCTTGTGGCCCGGCATGGCGGCGAGGAGTTTGTTGTGATCCTGCCAGATGTGACGGAAGAAAAAGCACACTTCATTGCAGAACGTCTGCGTACGTCCATTGCCGAAGAGCCCATCCCATGCAGCACACCCACAGGAACCTTGAGCATCACAACGTCTGTTGGAGGCATTATTGTCCGTAATGGCGGTCATAAGGTCACAGATGTTCTGGATCGTGCTGACAAAAGTCTTTACCGTGCCAAAGAAGAAGGCCGTAACCGCACGATTTTTGAAAAAGCCGGCTATATTGATCCCGATCTTTATAAAGAAGAAAAACGCGAAATGATGGAATAGCTAAGACATGGGAGAATGAGATATGAGATGCCAGATATTAAAAAAATAAAAGGGCCGAAAGGCCCTTCTCTAATTTTCGATATCTCATATTTAACATCTAATTCTTCTTATGCGGCGGCATTTTCTTCTGCACGAATTTAACGTGCATACCACGCTTGCCGGTTTGCTCGTTTACCGCCCATGGATCATACTTCATCAACTCCAGCTTTTTCTCACTGCGTGGGTTGTAACGTGTGTAATAACGGTAACCAGTTCCCGCTGAACTTTCCAAACGAACTTTCTGTGCGACACCTTTTTTAGCCATTTTTGTCCTCAAATTCTTTATGAAACGTGTTTATGTCTGATTTTGGCAGTAATGTCAAATAATTTTATGGCTTGAATTGATCCTCCTTTTTTTGGTAAGTGAAAGGGCTAAAAAATCTCAGGAGGCCATATGTTCAAATCAAATGATTTGACAGAGGGAGATTTCAGAAAAGCTATACTTCCGTGTAGCCCCTTTATCATGGTCGATGAGTGTTGCTCTCCTGACTTTGCAGATCATATGCGGCAAAATGGATATGGAGACAACATTAAACATGTCAATGACTTTGGTCTGCAGGGAACCAAAGACCCTGATTTATTTGACTTTTTAAGAGAATTCGGCTTCTCCGCAATTATCACACTCGATAAACATTGTTCACGCATAGATGATTTGAGCCTGCTGGCCATGATGAGGGCACTTGAACAACATGGGAATAGAGACGAACAGAAAAAGGCTCCTGTCATTGTGCGCATTATACCCTCCCAACGCAAGTGCAGCACCAAGAAAAGACCCATGAAGCCCAACCCGATCTTTCAAATATTTTCAGATAGAAAAGATGACATCATTGCGGCGATCCGGGAAAAAGAAGGGCCGATTCTGAATATTGACGTGACCAGACAGGAGATTTCTCTGGAAACAACATTTGATAATTTACCCTATTATTTTGGGCAATATGTTCCTGATCATATTATTTGCGAACTCGAAAATCCGGGTATCGTCGTAAAACCTGATGCAGATTACATGCCTCTTCCTCCAGTAGTGGCCATGACGCACAGATTGCTCAAACAACTGGAACGGTCACGCCATCGCAGGAATATGCACGGTGATCATTCCTCTGCTTTTGAATTGGCTTTTGAGACGGCCATGAATTTGTTTCAAAGGAAGGAAAATGAATATCAACCATTGGAGTTTGAAGCCGGATAAATTTCTGCTGGCAGTTTGACAGAGTTATTTCTTCTTTGGCTTACCGCGGCCTTTTTTACCGCCTTTATAATTTTTGCGTTGCCGCTTTTCCTTGGACTTCTCATCTCTTTGCTGAAATTTTTTCGGTTCCTGAAATCCGTCAATATCTGCGCCTTTTTTATGTCCAGACAATTCAAAGACCGTTGATCCGGTCAGGGAATCCGCCTCCAGCAATTGCACCATCACCTGTGCCCCCAGACGGAAGATATGCCGCTTGCGGCGTCCGATCAGGGCATGACGCTGCTCATCATGGACATAATAATCGTCCGCCAGAGACTTGATCGGCACGATCCCGTCTGCCCCGGTTTCATCCAGCGTGACAAACAGACCAAAGCGAGTCACACCGGAAATACGTCCGCTGAAGGTTGCGCCGACTTTTTCGGAAAGATAGGAGGCCGTGAAACGGTCCACTGCATTGCGCTCTGCTTCAATGGACGTACGCTCGCAGGTGGAAATCTGCTCCGCCATTTCCTGCAATCGGACTTTTTCCCCGTCCGTCAGCCCGCCGGGGCCCAGGCCGTAAGCTTCCACCAAAGAACGATGCACCAGCAAATCCGCATACCGCCGGATGGGGGAGGTAAAATGCGCATATTTTTTCAGGGCGAGGCCGTAATGCCCCACATTTTCCGGGCTGTAGCGCGCCTGTGACTGCGTGCGCAAAAGCACTTCATGTATCAGATGCCCGTAATCCAGCCCGGCAGATTTCTTCAAAATGCCGTTTAACTGTGCCGGGGAAATATTCTGCGCTTTCGGGAGGGACATGCCAAAGCCCTGAATAAACTCGCTGGCGCTGTGCAAACGGTCGGCCTTGGGCGGTTCGTGCACGCGGTAGATACACGGCGCCTGTTTGGCTTCCAATGCCTCCGCTGCGGCAACATTGGCCAGAATCATGAATTCCTCAATCAGCTTATGCGCATCCAGACGTTTACGTGGCTGTACCCCGGTCATCTCTCCGTCTTCATTGACTAATATCTGGCGTTCGGGAATTTCGAGATCCAGTGCGCCCCGTTTCTCACGGGCGCGGTCAAGAATCTTGAATACATCATAAAGCGGCCTGATCACATCATCATAAAGGACATCCGTGACCTCGTCTTTTTGCCCGTCCCGTGCGGCCTGCACCTGCTCATAGGTACAGCGGGCATGGGAACGCATCAAGGCGCGCACAAATTTATGCCGGAGCAATTGCCCGCCCTCATTAATCCATAGATGTGCTGCCAGACAGGCACGATCCTCCTTCGGACGCAAGGAACACAAATCATTCGACAAGGCTTCCGGCAGCATCGGCAGCACGCGATCAGGGAAATAGGTAGAGTTACCGCGTAAGTAAGCCTCCCTGTCCAAAGGACTGTCGGGCAGAACATAATAAGACACGTCTGCAATGGCGACAATCAGGTGGTATCCCCCCTCCACACGTTCGGCAAATACGGCATC
The DNA here is from genome assembly GCA_937124505.1 of uncultured Alphaproteobacteria bacterium. Lineage (GTDB taxonomy): Bacteria > Pseudomonadota > Alphaproteobacteria > Micavibrionales > Micavibrionaceae > JACKIP01. Next base: position 5,509 of record CAKZKV010000238.1, on the reverse strand, counting down.
GTCAAAGTCCCGCGCATCCGCACCGTCAATGGTAATCAGCGGAATGCGGCGCAGGTCTTCGCGTTTGCCCAGTGCAGGGACAGACATGTCCTTTGTTGAGTCCAGAACAAGCTGCGGAAACTCCACACGCAAGCCCACTTCACTCAAGCTGAGCAGGCTGATCGCACGGGGATCGTCGGCATGGCCGATCACCTCCATCACACGGACTTTTTCCCGGCGCAAGCCGCGGGAGGTCTGTAATTCACCCACGACCATATCGCCTTCTGACGCACCGCTCAGGTCGTTTTGCGGAATATCGAATGTTTTTCTGATTTTTTTATTGGCGGGTTCCAGAATATAGTTATCTCCCTGCCGGACAACCAGCCCCAGAATGCGCCCCTTGGCATCATCCAGACGTTTCAGGACTTTGGCTTCATAAACACCGTCACTGCGCTTTTTGAGCGCAGCCATAACCCGGTCTTTTTCCCGCAGGGCGGCGTGGCCCTTCTTCTCCGGCTTGATTTCAATGCGGACATCTTTGCCAAAGTCTTCAACAGGTTTGGCGAGGACGTCTCCATCAATATCAATTTCCGTGACCTCTATGACCGTGACGGACGGAAGACCTTCCGGCAGGCTATAGGTACCGCCCGGATGCTTGATGATCCGCCCGGCACTTTCCAGTTCTTTCAGGATCTTCTTCAGGGCAATACGGTCTTCGCCGCCCTTGATCCCGAAACTGCGGGCAATATCGCGTTTGGTCTGGGGCTGGGCGCAATCAGACAGAAACGCCATAAGTGTGGTAGCGGAAAAAGACATACCCTACCTTCATACGTTGTTCTGAGACAAAGCGCAAAGACAAAAAAAGAGGCCGCTTCTTTCGAAGCGGCGCTAAAGTTTTACCAGATCGGACGAAACTTAAAACTTGTAAACTTTAAAATTATTTTTGTGCTGTCCCCTTATATCTCCTCTGTCATCACCTTGACTTAACCTTATATTTCCAGAATATATAAAATTTTATGTAAATGCAAGCTTTTAAATATTACTTCTTTATTTCAATGAGTTAATGATGTCTTGCAAGTCATTAGGAAGATATGCCTTAAACTCCATGCGATCTTCTGTGCGCGGATGTATGAAAGCGATTTCCGCTGCATGGAGCGCCTGACGCGGAAATGAAATACAGGGTTCATAGACCTCTTTCTCATATCCGGCCTTTTTCATCAGGGCGCGCAGGCGGGTCGGCTGCTCCCCGTAGAGGGGGTCTCCGACAAGAGGATGTTTGATGGCGTCCATATGAACGCGAATCTGGTGCGTGCGTCCGGTTTCCAGCTTGCATTCCACTAGAGACAGGGCCTCCCCGAAATGCTCCAGAACCTTGTAATTAGTGATGGCTTCCTTGCCACCCTGCTGCCGCACGGCCATTTTGATCCGCTCACGTGGATGCCGGCCAATCGGCAGGTCAATAGTCCCGAGCGCAGGCTGAACCTTTCCGGCGACAAGCGCCACATATGTGCGGGACAAAGACCTGTCAGCGAGTTGTTCAGAGAGATGCCTGTGCGCCAGATCATTTTTGGCAACCAGCATCAGGCCGCTGGTTTCCTTGTCCAGACGGTGAACAATGCCCGGGCGCGTGACACCGCCAATGCCGGACAAGCTATCCCCGCAATGATGCAAAAGGGCGTGGACGAGCGTTCCCGTCCAGTTGCCCGCCCCCGGATGCACCACCATATCCGCACTTTTGTTAATGACCAGCAAATCTTCATCTTCATAGACGATATTAATAGGAATATCTTCAGGGCAAACTTCGTACTCTTCCGCATCTGGAACTAGTAACGCGATCACTTGTCCCAGCTTGACTTTCAGGGACGGATTCTCAATAATCGTCTGATCCAGTCTGACCTGACCTTGCACAATCAGAGCTTTCAGACGTGAGCGGGAAATGTCAGGACACATCTCTGACAGAGCCTTGTCAAGACGCTGCCCGGCATAGGCTTCCGTCACCTCAAGTATATTAGGACTATTTTCCTCTTCCATTAAAAGGGCCGTTCTTCAATTTTACAGGGGTCTTCTACGATACCAAAAGGCTCTCCGACGAGAAACCATCCTTTTTTACGAAGAATCACCTTGTTTTTTGGGTCATTCGGGTCTGGATCTTCCATAAGGGCCTGACCAGAAATTGTCAAAAGGTTATTGACTCCGGCATGGATTTTATAGGGCGTTGCGCCCTTTCCTGCTGTATAGCTGATCTCGTTCATGAACTCTCCCCGGGGGGACAGCGTGACAATCCGGGCATGATTTTGAGTTTTTTCGTCTTTTTGATCTGCGCCTTGCATTAAAATATGGCTGCGTCCATCAGGCGTCGCGACCAGCCCGACCCCTTCATAGGCCAGATCGTCCCGCATAAAATAACGTTGCCATATTTCCTTGCCATTGGAAGATTGAAGCTTGATTGCTGTACCCGCATCCGGGGCTTCCGGGTCAATGGGCCTTGCTGTGCCCGCTATCAGAACCTCTCCATCCGCCGCTTGTTTCACATCGAGAAACTTCAATCCTCCCCCACGGGGATAAAGACGTTGCCAGATGACATTCAGATTTTCATCCAGACGCATGGCAAGCCCCGCCAGACGTCCGGAACCGTCTTCCATCTCCCCGGCGGCAATATAGAATTTCTCCCCGGATGGAGACTGAAATATCTGCAGATCATGCACCGCATTCTCCGGCCCCGGCATAAAGGATCGTTTCATCACTCTGCTAAATTCCTTGTTCAGGCGGATAAAACGGCTGTAAGCCTGCCCAAGGGACTTATCCCCGGACAGGCGCTTTTCCGTTGCGGCCAACACCCATCCATTGCCGTCTAGAGACGGAGTCAATCCGCCATAAACAAGATCACGCGCCGGCTCGCTGATGATAAACTCGGCCTGTTTTCTCCCATCATGAGAAAATTTCCCGATCCAGATGGCATGCGGCTGCCGCTCCCGGTATATTTGACCCATAGTCAGAAAGCCGTTCTTTTGATCTATCAGCTCTATAATTTCAATGGGTCTGGAAAGGCCGCGTTTGTTTTTGTCCTGCCACATCCATTCAATGCGTCCCTTGCGGTTTATTTTCTGGAGAAGAGGCCGGAGCAGGTCTTCATTCTCCTGCGCTCCTGCCAGAATAACTTCCCCCTCATTCAGCATGATGAAATCGTTATAACGCTGGGCCATATCTTCAACGCCCTGAATAATATCCCAGAGGGTATATGTTCCAAGCCTTGGCTCATGAAGCTTCTGGATGACCTCTGGCAAAATATTACAGTTTTGCGCCTGTCCGTTCTGCGGTATCATGAAAAAAACCGCGAGTAAGGAAAGCATAAAAATCTTGTGTGCATGAATTGCCATAAGGGATATCCTGACTTATTCTTGAAATAGAGACTCTGAACAAACAAAGAAAAATGTGACGAAAATGGCGATTTTCGAGAACCGGAACGGAACATACATCAGGTATTTGAGTACCGGAAGCGCAGAATATCGTCATTTGCAGGCCATTTATCACAGTTTGTTGACAGTCTCTGGTATCATAGCAAAAATCATGCTAGCCCGATGAAAATTTTAATTATTTCCGATGCCTGGCATCCACAGATCAATGGTGTGGTTCGCACCTACGAACATATTGCGGAAGAACTGGTCAAATTAAAGCATGACGTACGTGTCATCGGCCCGGAAGATTTTTCCTGGAAATTCAGTATGCCCGGATATTCGGAAATCAAGCTGGCATTATTTCCATACAGAAAATTGTCCCGGATAATCAAAGCTTACGATCCGGACGCCATTCATATTCCAGTCGAGGGGCCACTCGGTTGGGCCGCAAGAAAATACTGCCTGAAAAATAAGATTAAATTCTCAACATCTTATCATACCCATTTTCCACATTACGCCGAAGAGCGCGTCCCTGAAATGTTCAAGCGACTGAAAAAGTATGCGCGCAAACTGGGTTTTTTATATGTCCGTGCCTTTCATACGCCCTCGCGAGCCATTATGGTCGCCAGCCCTACTCTGGAAAAAATTTTACGACGCTGGAAATTTCAAAATCATATTTTCCGCCTGACGCGTGGGGTGAATGCAGACGTCTTTTATCCTGGCGAGGGGAGCCTTTCTCAGAATCTCAAACGCCCCGTTGCTCTGTATGTTGGTCGCATTGCTGTTGAAAAAAATCTGGAAGAATTTCTGGCTATGGACTGGGACGGCAGTAAAGTGATTGTCGGTGACGGCCCCTCCAGGAAGCATCTAAGGAATAAATTCCCTGACGTGCTTTTCCCGGGACAGAAAAAAGGAAAAGAACTGGGAGACTATTACCGAAGCTCGGATGTTTTTGTTTTCCCGTCCCGTACGGACACATTCGGAATCGTCATTCTGGAGGCTCTGGCTTGCGGGATTCCGGTGGCGGCGTATCCCGTCACAGGCCCCAAGGATATTTTGACGGAACCTTTTCTGGGCTGTCTGGGTAATGACCTGAGTGATAGCGCGCACAAGGCGCTCACCTGCGGTCAGGCTGCCGATAGAGCGGCATATGTGACAAAAAACTATAGCTGGCAGGTTGCTGCAGAGCAGTTTTTGCAAGCCATCCAAGATTAGAATTGTTGTCCCGTAGGTGAATCAGGTAGGGTCAAATCATGGCTTATATTTTACTGGTTGAAGATGATGCCTCCATGCGCCATTTCCTGTCTAATGCCCTGGAAAGAGCCGGGCATGAACTGCTTTTGTGTGCGGATGCACTGGAAGCCCTGCATCATCTCACATCTGTAAAAGACCGAAAATTTGACCTGCTGCTGACAGATATCGTAATGCCTGGAATGGACGGCATTCAACTTTCCCAGAAAGCAGCAGAGATCGCCCCTCACCTGAAAGTGATGTTTATGACCGGGTTTTCTGCCGTTGTTATGAACAGGAAGGACATGGTGAAAGATGCCCCGCTGATGTCCAAACCCTTTCACCTGAAGGATCTGGTGGCGCAGGTCGAAGCGTTACTGGCAACCTGATTCTGGCTCAGGGCAATCGTCAGGCTTACCAGAAATCGCTGATAATGTTTTTGGGTTCTTCCTTGCCCCTCTCCAGTTTTAATTCATAACGCCGTTTCAAAACAAGCCTCGCCGCATTTCTCAAGATACCAAAATGCATTAATTCACCCTTCCTGATTTGTTCCAGAATATCCCCATTCATGTTCTCATAAGCCATGTTCAGCCAACGATCAATAGAGGAAAACGGGTCATTCGAAATATCAATAAGCTTATTGTAGTAATCAATATATGTCAGCTCTTCTTCATGCTGAGGAAATTTTTTCATAATAAGATAAACTTGCGGAACGTCCTCAAACAGGTCAAGAAATTTGGTAAAGGGGTCTTTCGTTTCTGAAAACAGAAAAGTCATTGTAGCCATAAACTGCAACTGTTCATACATGTTGCTGACTTTATCAATTCGCCAATCGTTCTCCAGTATGGGAATAATTTGAAAAAACAACGCGTTCATTAACAGATCCGGGTCTGGAATCATGTTGT
>CAKZKV010000237.1 GCA_937124505.1 uncultured Alphaproteobacteria bacterium | reverse complement strand
CGGAGTCCGCGATCGCCTGTTCCATAGATAAATGCGCATAACCTGCCGCATCCCCCATAAAACGAAACATGCGTTTATCAATATGCTCAGACAGGTCGATATTCGGTTGTCCCTTGACCTGAGAACGAAAGCCCCGTTCGGCGTAATCTTCCGCCGCTATGAGACCTGATTTTCCGTCTTTCAGGCTTTGTAGAACTTCTTCCTTGTTGTTTCCGATACAAGACACAATGCCAAGCCCGGTGACAACAACCCGTCGTAAATTTAGATTTTCAGTCATAGGCATGTCTTAGCATGAAGGCACTCCTCCCGTAACCCATAAAATGAAGCCTGATATCTAAAAATCCGATTAAGCTTGAAAATACATACCTATTCAATGTAAATAGGAAGGCGCAACAAAAAAGACATGAAGGCATGACTCATAAAAATACAAAGAAACAACAGGCTGACCTGTTAAATCAGGCTGTTAAAAACAAGCCAACGGATGCAAAACGCAGTTTGTGGGACCGTTTATTTGTAAAAGCTTTTGAGGGGCTGGTTTATCCTCAAATCTGGGAAGATCCTGAATCCGATATGCTGGCTCTGAATCTGAATGAAAAAAGTCGTATTGTATGTATTGCATCCGGCGGATGTAATATTATGACATATCTGACCCAAAAGCCGGAAAAAATCGACGGTGTTGATCTGAACCGCCATCATATCGCTCTGAACCGTTTAAAACATGCCTGTGCCAAGAACTTCCCAAATCATGACATGTTTTTTAAAATGTTTGGTCATGCCAACCTGATTGAAAATATCAAAAATTACGATGAATATATCGCGCCTCATCTGCATATTGATACAAGAGCATACTGGAGCGGCCGTAAGGTAACGGGAGTGCGCCGTATCACAGCATTCAAGCAGGGTTTTTATCGCTTTGGATTGCTTGGAACCCTGATCGGTTTTGTGCATAAACTCTCGAATGCTTATGGTAAAAGTCCGCGTAAAGCGTTCCTGCGTATTCTGGAATCTAATACACAGGAGCAACGGCAGGAGATATTTGACCGTGAAATCGGCTGTATGTTTGATAAGCGACTTGTGAAGTGGATCGGTAAAATGCCGGCCTCTCTTTATGGTCTGGGCATTCCTCCCGCTCAGTATGAGGCACTGAGGCGCTCTGGAGACGGAGATGTGATTAAAACATTGCGTGACCGTACGGAAAAGCTGGCTATCGGATTTGATCCAAAGGAAAACTATTTCGCCTGGCAGGCATTCCTGCGTAAATATGATACGGTCAGCCGCCGCGCAATCCCGACCTATCTCAAGCCGGACTCCTTTTCAATTTTAAAAGAACATATCGGCAAAGTGGACGTGCATCACATCAATATGATTGATTTTCTGGCCAGCCTGCCGGATCAGGATCGTAACGCATTCTGTTTTCTTGATGCGCAGGACTGGATGTCTGATGAGGTTTTGACCAGATTATGGACAGAAGTGACACGGGTTGCGCAACCGGATGCGCGTGTTGTTTTCCGCACCGCTGATTTTACAAGCCCTCTGGAGACGGCCCTGCCGCAGGAAATCCTGTCTCAGTGGACATATGACGAGGAGCTGAGCAAGCAGGTGACAGATGCAGACCGTTCGGCCATTTACGGGGCGGCACACGTTTATATCAGAAAAGGATAATTTCCATGGCCCAGCCAGCAACAAAAGCAGACAGAGATCCTCGTGAGAGCATGAACAGCATGTATAAACTGACGCGGCATGTCTATGATGCCAGCCGCAAGTTTTACCTGCTGGGGCGTGATTATCTGATACAAAATCTCAATGCCGAAGCTGGCGAGAAAGTCATTGAAGTTGGCTGTGGGACGGCCAGAAATCTTGTCAAAATGGCCTATCAATATCCGCAGACCCACTTTTACGGCTTAGATGCGGCTGATGAAATGCTCAAAACAGCCCGCCAGACCCTTTTAAGACTGCAACTGGCGGAGCGTATTCCTCTTATACAGGGACTTGCCCAGACATTTGATCCGCAAGTTCTGATGGGTACAGAAGACAAACCTGACAAAATTGTCTTTTCTTATGTCCTTTCCATGATACCGGACGCCAATGGGGCCATTGACCATGCTTTGGATATTCTGAAGCCCGGCGGAGAAATTCATATCGTTGATTTCGGGAATCTGGAAGGGCAACCGGCCTGGTTTAGAGGAATGCTCAAGAAATGGCTTTCCCTCTTCCATGTGCATCATGATCCGAAACTATTAGAGTATATCCGGTCTATCGGCGCGGACAACAAGGCCGACGTTAATCTGCAATCTCTCTACAAGGATTACGCGTATTACGCCGTGATCAGGAAAGATTAGGAAAATTTCGGATTGGCGAACAGGCCGACTTTCAGGTCTTTGGCTTCGTAGATCAGTTCCCCGTCTGCTTCCACACGGCCATCGGCGATGCCCATGACCAGACGCCGGTTGATAAAGCGTTTGATGTCGATCTTGTAGGTGACTTTTTTGATGTCCGGCAAAACCTGCCCGGTAAATTTCACTTCTCCCATACCCAGAGCGCGTCCAGAGCCTTGCCCGCCTGCATGTCCCAAAAAGAATCCGCATAATTGCCAGAGGGCATCCAGGCCTAAACATCCGGGCATGACAGGGTCGCCTTTGAAGTGGCATTCAAAAAACCAGAGGTCCGGTTTAACGTCCAGTTCCGACTCAATATAGCCATTTCCATGTTCACCGCCATCCATTGTAATTTTGGTAATGCGGTCAAACATCAGCATGGGGGGAGACGGCAATTGTGGATTGCCGCGGCCAAACAGGGTTCCCTCTGCACATTCTATCAACTCGTCATAAGAGTAGCTGGTCTTTTCTTTTATTTTTTCCATGGCATCATTCATAGGAAATTTATTTCATTTTTATAAAGACAGATCAAGAAGATTAGGAGAATTTATCAGGCTTCTGCACGTAATTTTGTGCAAACCCCCTTATAACTCTCGGTAATGGACGCCATTGCCAGAGGTTTGATGATTGCCGGCTCAAAATCAGGTTCTTCACCGCCGGCTGCCACCGCAATCATACGGCCAGCCGCTTTGGCACAGGCCGCCGCATGATCCTGAAGATCAAAGAGCGGTAAATTTTCAAGCAATTTATCTGCGTACGCTTCAACCGTACACATCATGTCCCAGGGCGGATTAGGCGGAATGTCGTTTGCGGCCAGACCAAAACGCCAGTCTGTTCCGGCAGGTGTTCCATAGCGTACGGCTTCCTGTGTCATGATATGAACGACTGAATCAAGATGCTCGGGCAAATCGGCTCCGAAAAACAGCATGCATTTGTCCCCTTCAAGGGAGAGGGCCAGTTTATAACCTGCCAGTGCACTCAGACCAACAACGGAATCCTGTACCGTCCATCCCCATCCGCCGATCAATTCTTCAATGACAATATCGCAAAGCTCCTGCGCTGCAATTTCATAGGACATGTAGCGGATGGCTGTATCGTAAAGATAGTTATATAGCATGCCACGGGACACGTCATCCTGCTCCCATAACAAAAGCGATTGCGTTGTAAACGTTTCTATAAAGGAGCGAAATTCATGCGCACAGTCAAGCCAGTCTTCAAAGACTTCCCTTGCCAACAGACGCCCTTGCTCTGCCTGACAATCAAGGTCAGATGGGATAGCAGGCTTTAAATGGTGATCTTCTGTCATATTTGCAGTCACATCCAGTTTACTGGCAACCTTTTGCAAGGTATGTACCAACCCCTGCTCCGGTTCTTCAAACAGGAGAAGTGTTTCAACCAAAACTCCGGCCATAATCTGCATCACTTCCTGCACGTCCGCTTTTTCCGAACGCGGTGCGGAGAATGCAAAGAGACTACTTTGCAACTGGCTCAGGAGTTCAGCCTTGTCATTATGATACATCATATCGGTCTGGATTGCGACGAAGAAGCAGATTAGAGGATCCGTTAACGTGCAAGGTAGGTTTGAAAAGTTAAAAAAGAATGTGGCGAACACCACGAATATATTTAGAGTCTATTCAATAATTTCGCCCTCGTAAATGCCCCAGAGGTATTTTCTTTCAATCCATCCCGTGATTCCCTGTGATGATCCGCGGCACCATGCCTCGTTGCATTCCTTTAAATAAAGGATTGCGCCCGGTTCAATGCGTGCAACTTTTGATGAATCGGACTCATGGCTTCGCTTTAACCAGATCGTCCCACCAGCTATGTCAGGTTCTTCAATCAAAGATGTTCTCTGGGCGCTTAAGAGGCCTTTGTAAACCCATCCATTATAACCGTCCTTATCCTGTATTTTTCGCCAGTGGTCAAATTCCCGGATAATTTCAACCGGGTAGCCTTGTTGTTGATAGACCAGTTTTACCGGGTATTGTTTTCCAGGGCCTGCCCTTAAGAAGACTTTGTCCGCAGATAAAGACGCAAATCGCGGAACTTCGGCGGCATGTGATATTGTTGCCAAGGTTAAAAGAGGTATCAGGGCGAGAAAGAATCTGATCATGCTTGCAATCTGTCTGTTAAATGTCTTAAAAGCGTTCTCATTTATATATATTCTATGTGGAAATAATCAAAATTGGAATGAACAAACAAGTACGATTTTCCGTTGCACCTATGATGGACTGGACAGACAGGCATTGCCGGATGTTTCACAGGCTGCTGAATTCATCTATTGATCTTTACACTGAGATGGTCACAACCGGGGCGCTTCTTTATGGAGACCGTCAAAGATTTCTCAAATACGATCCTCTGGAACACCCTGTTATTCTGCAACTGGGCGGGGCCGAGCCGGAAGATTTAGCCAAATGTGCAAAAATGGCAGAAGAGGCGGGCTATGATGAAGTGAACCTGAATTGTGGATGTCCTTCGCCGCGTGTCCAGAAAGGGGCATTTGGCGCATGCTTGATGAGCGAGCCTGTAAAGGTCGCAAAATGTATAGAAGCAATGCAGGATGCCTGCAATATTCCCGTTACGGTCAAATGCAGGATTGGCATTGACGATTCAGATGAATATGAGTTTCTGGAACGTTTCGTTTGTGAAAATAAGGCGGCGGGATGCAAAACATTTATAGTACATGCCCGCAAAGCCTGGCTTGATGGGCTCAGTCCAAAGGATAACCGTGAAGTCCCTCCCCTGAATTATGAGCGCGTTTACCGGCTAAAACAGGAACACCCGGAACTTGAAATTCATATCAATGGCGGCATTCGATCAATAGAAGATGTTTATACACATCTTCCTTATGTTGATGGGATCATGATCGGGCGGGAAGCCTATCAAAACCCATGGTTCCTGAAAGAGATTGAAAAAGAATTTTGCCTTGATTCTTATCAAGGTATCTCAAAATCAGATATTGTAAGAAAGATGATGGTGTATGCAGAAAGGGAGATAAATGAGAATCATGTAAAGTTGCATGATATTACACGCCATATGCTGGGCTTGTTTCAGGGGCAAAAAGGTGCTAAATCATGGCGTCGTTATCTGTCGGAAGTTTCTCAAAAAGCAGAGAATAACACATCTTATATCTTAAAATTTTTAAACCAGTTGAGCGAATAACTTGTTACAAACAAAAATTATCTCTATCTTAAGAATATTACATTACTTTGGGATTCCTATATGACGTGGCAAATATTGGATAGCAACAAGACCGGATTTATGATCGAGGCGGTTAAATCTGCAGGTCTTGGAAGCTTGTTCGATCCAAATACGACAGAAGCGCGGATGCGCAGGTTACCTTTCTTCCGAACAACCAGGTTGTACAGGTTGACCAACTACGCAACTTTGCCAGCCTTTTCTTTGTTCTACATTGGTGATGGGCAAAATTATACATATTTAAGTGGTGATTTCGACGGTATCAATTTTTACAATACGTCTGATAATTTGATTCTGAATGAAGAAACCGTCCTGCCGTATCTGGATTTTTATCTGATCTTCGTGCGTATGGATGTCGGTGAGATTAATATTATCGGGGATCGGGACCAGTACAATATTCTTGAAGAATTTCCCAAGGAGACGAACGTTCACTATGACGAAGATAAAAAAGCCTTTGTCATTAAGATACCATTATATTTTGATGGCACTCTCATGGAGGGAACGGTCGAAATCCTGCAAACAGGAGAAGTGATGATTACAGACACAAAATTGTCAGTTCAAACACTTCGAAATAGCATTGATTATGATTCGACAACTGATTACTGATGGCAGACTAGAATAATATGGTAGAAGATAAACCTGAGGATAAAAAAAATATGGAATCAAACGATTCTCCCTACTCTTCCCTGACGGGCTCTTTTGGACATACCGAACTTGAAGCACGTGACCGTTTTTATGCATTGGAAGAGGCAGAGCCACTTCTGAATAAGCTGAAGGCTGAATTGCGGAAAAGTAAGAATGGAGCCCGTTTGCTTGACCTTGCTGAATCCCGGGGAGCTAAATTTTTTCTGATTAAAAGTAAAAGGCTGCAAAGCGCGACAACGCCGGATCTAAATGTTTTTTTAGCGGCTGAAGCGAATCAA
>CAKZKV010000236.1 GCA_937124505.1 uncultured Alphaproteobacteria bacterium | reverse complement strand
TCCGCCTCCGGGAACGCACAGCCCATGATCAGGTCTTCCAGATCGTCCTGATTGACTTTTGTGTCTTCCAGCAACGCTCTAATGACCGCCGCTGCCATGTCATCGGGGCGCACCTTCGCCAGATCACCCTTATTCGCAAAGTGCATGGGGGACCGCTTAAAACCGCAAATGACAACAGAATGATGCATAATATATTTCTCCAATTTTTATTCTATTTAATTTAGCATATTCTTTTTTAAAACCTAGCCCTTACTCTTCGGTTGACAGATATAAGAAATTAAGGCATTACGAAACGGTTTTCAAAAAGAGAAAAAGGTAAAAAAAAATGATAGCAACCTTGGCGGAAGACCCACGCGGCCTCAAACGGATTTGCCCCAACTGCGGAACGCATTATTATGACCTGAACAAACGTCCAATCGTTTGCCCGTCCTGTAGTTCCGAGTTTTCACTGGACGGAAAAGTAAAATCCCGACGCAGCCGAACCGCCAATGATGCCGGTGCCGCTGTTTCAAAAGAAAATGAAGAGGCTCTGGAAGAAGATGAACTTCTGGAAGAGGACGATATAGAGAAAGATATCGTCAGTCTGGACGATGTTGATGAAAGCGATGATGCTGCCGACGATGAAACAGATATCGATCTGGATGATGATGACGATGATCTGGACATGGATCTGGATGAGGATCTTGGCGCCGGAATTGACGATATCGATGATCTGGACGATGACGATATGGACGTCGATCTGGATGAAGAAGACGAGGATTAATAGTCCCTATCGTGTATCTCGCTTGCCTGAAAATACCTGCAACCCTTGAAGAAAGCGACCTTGAGCGCCTCGGTCCGGCGCTTGATGGCCTGAACACGGGTTATTACGCCAGCCGCGAAGTTGAAAATAATGACAGCAGCCCCTGGCTGATGCGCTGGATCGTTGAAGAACAGCCGTCTCTTCCGGATTTTTCTCTGCGTTTGAATATATGGAGTTCTTCGCAGAATATTGCACTGTCCGTGAATGACAATGACTGGAGCGTTGAGGAAATAGATGAATCGCGTGACTGGCTGGCCGAGAGTTACCGAGGCTTTCAGCCATTTGAAATTGCGGATTTTTACATCTATGGCAGCCATTATGAGGGAGACATTCCGGCAGATAAAATCCCCCTCCTGATAGATGCCGCGATAGCTTTTGGCTCCGGGGAGCATCCGACAACAGCCGGGTGTCTGGAAGTACTCTGCCAAATGAAGGGGGGGGATAAAAATCCTAAAAATATCATGGATATGGGATGCGGCTCCGGCATTCTGGCCGTGGCGAGCGCCAAACTATTCCCTGAGGCCGATATTCTGGCTATTGACATAGAAGAAGACGCGATTGAAGTCACGAAACGACATCAGGAATTAAATCATATTAGTACAGACAGGATTAAAAGTGCCGCCGGGGATGGTTTTCAGGCACCTCTTGTCAGTGAAGAACACCCCTTTGATCTGATCATCGCCAATATTCTCGCAGGCCCCTTAAAAGAGATGGCCTTAGATCTTATCGCCTGCCTTGACACAGAGGGAGAAGTGATCCTGTCCGGGCTCCTTAATGAACAGGCAGACAGCGTTCTGGAAAGTTACCAAGACCTGGAACTGCTGTCACAAAAGAAAATTGGCGAGTGGAGTACCCTGCACCTGAAAAAGATGTCCTGACCTAAAAGGACACATATTTTTCTTTGTCATCACAATCAAAAGCATAAAAACGCATATCTTCTTTTCTGATCAGACTAAAACGTTGCAACGCGTGAAGAACATCAAAATGTTCATTGAAATTAATTTGATCAATAACAAAAGCGGCACATTTTAATGCTGATAAAGTCAAACGTTCATCATTGCAAAAATTTTTGTTCATAATTTTCAGATCAGAAACATATCTTGCAACCCTGGCATCATATTTCTGACGATTTTGTAGAACGAAAGATAAAAATGTATGGTGACGGATCGGCCCTCTGGCTTTATAGCACCATGTTTCAAATATAAATTTGTGGAATATAACCGCCCCGTTTTCTTCTTGCACGGGAACCACCTGATAACGAACACCTTTAATCACTGTATCAATTGGATCACGCATCACTATGGCAGCATGCGGCCTTTCAATATTGGAAAATAAAGACCATCCCTGAAGTTTCAGCGTTTCTTCTGATAATAATTCCATTTTTCGTCCACACGGTTAGACTTATAAGAGCAACCGCTCCTTGTTTTTTATTCTCATTTGAAAGTATTAGTAATATCTCATAAGATCATAAAAAAATCAAGGCAATCTTTATTAAGAAAGATTATTACCATTTTAATTCAGGTAAATAGCGCAGATTTATAAGGCTAAAAATAGAAAAAAGGAATAAATTCCAGGCCATGCCGATTATGGCCGCATCCCCCAGTTTTCTGCACGCCACACAGATTTCTCACAGACGAGTGTCCCGTAACTCCCGGTTTTCAATTTTATGTTGAACTCAGATTTAAACTGCTCATAGTCTCCGGTTAAATAAGGGGCAAATCTGGCAATTCCGTTACTGGTCACGACCATAACCGTTTGACCGCAAAAGTCTTGCGCCACTCTGTCGCCAAAGTCCCTCCAGCTTTCAATCGCCCGATCAGGATTAAAAGCCCACCCCTCCGGCACAATGGCATCCTGATCCCATTTTTGCAAAGCTTCGCTCCCAAGGCGCGCGATCACATCTGCCTCGACTTTATTTTCATCCGGGCCGTAATCTACTTCATTAAACATAGGCAATACATTGATCTCCATGTTTTTTTTAAATTCCTTCAGAATATATTCCGCTGTCTGCCTTGTGCGTTGTAACTCTGATGTGTAAATAATATCCGGAAAAATACCCTCGCCCTTGAAATGCTGCCCTAATGTAATGGCCTGCGCAATACCACTTTCCACCAGAGGAATATCCGTCCGTCCGCCGACACGCCTTGGCGTTTCCCCGGGGCCAAATGTATTTCCATGTCTGACAATGATTAAACGGGTCATGCTTTCTTTATATTTGAATTGATTGGCAGAAGTATAGCCCCTAAGATAAATATCTCATGAGTGACCATCTGCTAGACGTTCAAAACCTTTGCGTTGATTTTAAAACCCCGAACGGAACATTTCGGGCAGTGGATAATATCAACTTTTCTATCCGTAAAGGGGAAACCCTTGCGCTGGTTGGAGAATCCGGATCAGGCAAGTCCGTCTCGGCCCTGTCCGTCATGAAGCTCCTGCCCTATCCCCTTGCCAGCCATTCACCGAAGTCCAGCATAAAATTCAGGGGAGAAGAGTTAATCCATAAAACCGAGTCTGCCATGCGGGCCTTGCGTGGACAGAAAATCGGCATAATTTTTCAGGAACCTCAAAGCGCGCTGAACCCGCTCCATACGATTGAACGTCAGATTTCAGAAATGCTGCTGGTTCATCAGGGTCTTTCCAACAGTAAAGCCAAAGGCCGCGTCAAAGAGCTTTTGGACCTTGTCGGCCTGGAGAAACTGGCAGATCGTTTGAATGCCTATCCCCATGAACTTTCCGGCGGCCAGAGACAACGGGTGATGATTGCCATGGCACTGGCGAATAATCCTGATCTTCTGATTGCAGACGAACCAACAACAGCTCTCGACGTCACTATTCAGGCGCAGATTTTAGAGCTCCTGGACAAGCTGAAACATGAACTGGATATGGCCATGCTTCTGATTACGCATGACCTGACCATTGTCGAAAACATGGCGGATCGTGTTTGCGTCATGCAGCACGGCAAACTGGTTGAAGCCAACACAACGAAAGACATCTTCGCCAACCCGCAGGAAAGCTATACAAAGCACCTCCTCGGTTCTCAACCGTCCGGTCAACCGAAACCCGTTGTGTCCGGCTTCAAGATTC
>CAKZKV010000235.1 GCA_937124505.1 uncultured Alphaproteobacteria bacterium | reverse complement strand
CCGCCATAATCAATATTCGGTGCAGACAAGGCGGCAAAGCCGTTCTCTTCGCGTTTGTAAGCCATAAAAACATTGTTGCCAATTTCGAGAAAACGCGGTGTATCTGTGGCCGGATGATCTTTGTCATCACCGCCCGGCTCGAAATCAAAGAACATCTCACTATCCGGGCCACCCGGCTCACCAACCGGCATGCGCTCAGGATGCCCGACCCGGCTCCACCAGTTTTCACCTTCATCATACAGAAAAATACGCCCGCCGCGTGAGAGGCCGTAAGTCGCCGGCTCTTCCTCAATCCTGGCATCAATCCCGACACTCTTAAATAACGTCACCCAGGTCTGAATCGCCGTATCATCACGCGGAATATCAAGATCTTTATTCCCCTGATACACACTGACATAAAGACGATTTGGGTCCAGCCCCAGTTCATTGACCTGCCAGTCCCATATGGCTTCGATCTGTACCTGCTTGTAATTCTCTGGATTCGCCCCCAGCGCCCAGCGCCCCGTCATTTCAAAGAAGGTCAGATGCGAATTATCCCCGACCTCATCAATATCAATGGTTCGGACGCATTTTTGCGTATTTACAATGTCATCGCCCATCGGATGCTTTTCCCCCAAAAGGTAGGGAATCATGGGCTGCATACCACTTCCTGTAAAAAGAGTCGTCGGATCATTTTCCGGCAGAAGGCTGGCAGATGGCACAATGACCGAACCACATTTTTTCTTCATGTAATTTAAATAGGAATTCCGCAGCTCATCCGGAGTTAACGCTACGGAAACGTCAGAGTTTTCTTGAGTATTTTGCATGTTTTGGATAAAAGCATATTTATAAAAAGAGATCAAAAGGTTTTCATGTCTTACAATAAGGTTCGTCCATGGGCTTACAAAAGCTAAAAAAAATCCGTCAAATCGTTGTAAATACCAAATATTGGTATCTGACAAAAGTCTGGGGCATGGACATTCATCCAACCGCCCGTTTTTCCCTCTCGGTGAAATGGGACCTGACCCATCCGAAGGGCATTCACGTTGCTGAAAAAACCTATCTCGCTTTTGATGTCGCAATTTTAACCCACGACATGACGCGCGGTTTGTTTGTTGATACCAACATCGGTTCCCACTGTTTTATCGGGGCACGCAGCATTATTCTGCCGGGCATTACCATTGGCGATCACTCTATTGTCGCCGCCGGTAGCGTCGTCACAAAAGACGTGCCCCCCAACAGCATCGTGGCCGGAAACCCCGCACAAGTTATCCGCGAAAACATTGAAGTCAGAGAATACGGCAAATATATGAATTCCGATGAGATCGAGCGCGCCTGTAAGGAAAAAAACGCGCAAGTCAAATAGAACATTTGAAGAACGTTTTATTTATGCTAGGCTTTTATTATGACTGTCCGATTCGCCGATCCTGATCTGACCCCTCTGGTACTTGATGCGCCATCCCTTTTGATAGGCTTAGGGATTGGACTTATACCTCTCTTTATCCTGTTGTTTTGGCGACATAATGCGCGCCAGACGTTTGCTGTGGCCGCACAGGAAGCCCTGAAACAATCCAATGAGAATTTCCTCCTATTGGCGGAGCAGCGCCTCAAGCACGCACAAAGCGAAGGGAATAGCGATCTGGAAAGCCGTAAAAAAGAAATCGCGGCTTTGGTTGATCCGGTCAATCTGGCGCTGAAAACCATGGACGAAAAGCTTCAGTCTCTTGAAAAAGCACGCTTGTCCGCTTACACGGAATTACGCACCCATGTCCAGTCCATGACCGAAGACCAGCAGCGATTAAGACAGGAAACGGCCTCCCTTGTGCAGGCGCTTCGCTCCCCATCCACGCGCGGTCAGTGGGGCGAAATGCAGTTGCAGCGCTGCCTGGAAATGGCCGGACTGCGTGAGGGGGTGCATTACCAGACACAGGTTTCAACAACGACTGAAAGTGGTGCACAGCGCCCGGACGTAGTTGTCAACCTATCAGATGGGAAAAAAATCATAATAGATTCCAAGGCACCGATTGAAGCATATCTTGATGCCATGAAAGAGGAAAATAACGGTGATGAACGCAAGCGGCAGCTTGACCGCCATGCGCGGCATGTCCGGGACCACATGAAATCTCTAGGACTAAAATCCTATCACGAAAAATTTGATAGCCCGGAATTTGTCGTCATGTTCCTGCCGGGAGAGAGTTATTTCAGCGCCGCGCTGGAGCGCGATCCTGCTTTGATTGAGTTCGGCGTTGACCAGAAAGTCATTCCGGCGACCCCAACCACCCTGATTTCTCTCCTCAAGGCCGTGATGTATGGCTGGCGGCAGGAGCAACTGGCGGAAAACGCCAAGGCCATTTCGGCGCTGGGACGAGAATTATATGAACGAATCTCTGTCTTTTCAGGCCATATGGGTGCTGTTGGAAAAAGCCTGAGCGCTGCGACTAATCATTACAACAAGGCCGTCACATCGTTGGAAAGCCGCGTTCTAGTCACTGCCCGCAAATTCGAAGATTTGCACGCGGCCCCGGAAAACAAGGAACTGGACAGTCCCGAACCGCTGGACATTCCGGCAAAAATACTGACCGCACCGGAGGCGGAAGAACCTTCTGAAAAAAGTAATGTCGCAAAGTTAAAACCTTGACGTAATACATTGAAGAGATTACCTCTTAGTCATGAGTACGCCCTACGATATTATTACTATTCCTGATCCTGTCCTGAAGCAGGAAGCCGTTCCTGTTGAAACTGTCAGCCCTGACGTCCAGAAACAGCTAGACCGCATGAGGGTCACGTTAGAGGATGCCGGCGGGATCGGCCTGGCGGCTAATCAGGTGTCCATCCTGAATCGCGTCATTATTGTCGATGTGCCGGACGGCATGTGGCAATTCGGCGAAGATAAAAACGGCGTCAAAACCATTGAACGCGGCCCGGAAGCCGATAGCGATACCCGCAATCCCCTTTTTATGATTAACCCGGAAATTGTCTGGGAATCCGAAGAAAAATCAGTTTATGAGGAAGGTTGCTTGTCCATCCCCGGTCAATACGCCCACATCATCCGTCCTGCCCATGTGAAGGTCAAATTCATTGATTATCACGGCAAGGAACAGGAAATCGACAGCCATGGCCTGCATTCCCATTGCGTACAGCATGAAATCGACCACCTTAACGGCAAATTGTTTATTGATTATCTCTCGTCCCTGAAACGAAACATGATCCTGAAAAAATTTAAGAAACAAAACAAACCGTTATGACAGACCAGCCGCTGAAAATCGTTTTCATGGGAACGCCGGATTTTGCGGTTCCGGCTTTGCGTGCCTTGATAGGCAGCCGCCATGACGTGATCGCCGTTTATACCCAGCCGCCGCGTCCGAAGGGGCGTGGCCATCACGTTCAAAAATCTCCGGTGCATTTAACGGCGGAAGAACTGGGCATTCCGGTTCATCACCCCTTAAATTTCAAAGCGCTTGAAGACAAGGAAACGTTTCAGGCATTGAACGCCGATCTTGCAGTCGTTGCAGCTTATGGACTGATTTTACCAACCACCATTCTGGAAGCGCCCAAATACGGCTGCCTGAATATTCATGCCTCGCTGCTGCCACGCTGGCGGGGCGCGTCCCCGATCCAGCATGCGATCTGGAAAGGAGACAAGACCAGCGGTGTGACCATTATGCAGATGGAGCGCGGACTGGATACCGGCCCGATGATCCTGAAAGGTGAAACCGACATCACGCCCACAACAACGGCGCAGGAGCTTCATGACCGCCTGAGCATGATCGGCGGTGATCTCATCGTGCAGGTTATAGAAGACATTGCTAAAAACGGCATGCCGGAAGCAGAAACGCAGGACGGCAGCCTGTCCACCTACGCCCCGCTACTGAAAAAAGAAGACGGATGCATTGACTGGTCTGAGAGTCTTCAGGAAATAGATCGGCAAATCCGCGCTTTAAATCCCTGGCCAGGAACCTGGATGGAGGGATTAAAAGGGCGTGTTAAAGTCCTCAAAGCGCACCTTGCAGATGATCAGCTTGTCCTTGATCTCGTCCAGCCGGACGGTAAAAAACCGATGGATTTCCAGTCGGCTGTGAATGGGGGGTATTTGGGGAAGAACATACTTTAAATCATGCTGGACACTCACTACACGCACCCTAAATTGACGCTCTTATATGACCTAGACAGCCCTTGGTCAGAAGATCGGCAATTTTATCTGGACTTGGCTGCAAAACCTTCACAAAACATATTGGATTTAGGCTGCGGCACAGGCTTGCTTTGTAATGCTTATGCTGAGAAAGGACATCATGTTACTGGCGTTGATCCTTCCAATGCTATGCTTGATATCGGACGAAAGAAATACGGAGATGCACATATCAACTGGGTACAATCTACGGCCCAGTCTTTCCAGAGCCGGGAGCTATTCGATCTGATTATTATGACGGGACACGCCCTTCAGGTGTTATTGTCAGATGAAAACATTCTAGCCACTTTTAAAACCATCCAAACACACTTAGATGAAAACGGGATAGCGGTATTCGAAAGCCGAAACCCTCTCATTGATTGGAAAAGGCAATGGGACTATGAAATGATTTTTTCCTTAGAAGGCGAACCTGTCAAAGAAACTCGAAAATTGGTATCCTTTGATCAAAGCATTATGATATTTGATCTGATTTATGACTTTCCGGGAGAAACACTCACCTCAAACAGTACATTGCGTTTCGCAAGCAAAAAGCAAATCGAAACTCTTTTACGGACAGCAGGTCTGGAGATTATCAACCTGTATGGGGACTGGAAGAAAAATGCTTTTGATGACAACACATCGGAGGAAATGATTTTTGTTATAAGGAAAAATTCCTAAAAATGCCCTTAAAAAGATGGAAAATCACGATTGAATATGACGGAAGAGATTATTCCGGCTGGCAACGGCAGGAAAATGTTCCATCCATTCAGCAGTCCATTGAAGAGGCCATCACAAAATTCTGTCAGCAGGAAATTGTCATTCATGCCGCCGGGCGAACGGATGCGGGCGTGCATGCCTGCGGACAGGTTGCCCATTTTGATCTGGATTACGGGGAACGTCCCTTGTCCGGGTTTGAGCTACTCAAAGCCATCAATGCCCACCTGCGCCCTCAACCAATCAGCATTCTTCATGCCGAGGAAGTTTCAGAGGACTTTCATGCCCGTTACAGCGCAGTCAATAAAATGTATCGTTACCTGATCCTGAACCGTCCGGCCCCACCCACGTTTCAGGCAAATCAGGTCTGGCATATCAAAAAACCGCTCGATGCTGAAAAAATGCATGAAGCGGCGCAGGTTTTACTGGGACATCACGACTTTACCACCTTCCGCGATTCGCAATGTCAGGCAAAATCCCCCTTGAGAACACTGGACCGCCTTGATATCCACCGGGAAGGCGATATAATTGTCATAGAAGCCGAAGCCCGTTCCTTCCTTCATCATCAGATCCGTAATTTTATAGGCACGCTTGTCCTTGTTGGTGAAAATAAATGGACGCCAAACGATGTCAAAGTGGCTCTTGAAGCCAAAGATCGTACAAAAGGAGGAATAACAGCACCGGCTGCCGGACTTTATCTGTTTAGGGTTGACTTCTGAGCAAAAATATATTACATAATTAATAAAATTTTAAGAAAGTGGGATCTTATGTTACGTTTTATTTTGCCGTTTTTTATGGCGGTATTTTTTCCTTTCTTTCCCGCTCATGCGGCAAATACAGATATTGAGTCTTATACAAAAGAATTGATTTCATTGAATAAAAACATTGGAACCTATTACTTTATCGGCGATCATATTCAGGAAAACATCGCAGATAGCGATAACCAGCAAATTGGCACCGTACAGGATTTTTTGATCAATAGCCGCGGGGAAGTTGAACAACTGGTCGGAGACTTAAATACCATGGCCTTTGGCGATCAAATCCTGAACATCGCCTATGAAGAAATTGACAGGGCCGAAAGCAGCTATCAGGTTGCCTATAAAGCTGCCGAAATGGAAGAACATCTGGCAACCTGGCTGGCCAGCATTGAGACAGCCTCCGGAGAGGAGAGCGAAGGTCTTGTGAGTGCCCGGCGGCTACATGGGCGCGAAATCCTGCTTCCGACTGGAGAGAGTATCGGGGAAGTTGAGCGTGTCATCACGGATAAAGAAACCCGAAAAGTTGTCGGCGTCCTGATTAAAGATATGCTCACCCGCCCGGAACATGAGCGCATTGCACTCCCCTATCCAAATGGCCTGCGTATCAAAAATACAGGCTTGTCAAACGATCTGGAACTAGCGGAAGAATATGTGGAGGTTGTTCAGCAATTCACCGCCGAGGGCATTCCAGATTAACCAAGATTACTTGTCTTTAAACTTTTCGTCCCTGTAAAGCTTTGAAACAACATCAAAAATAAAGGCCGTGCTCCAGCCAAAAAGAATCATGCCATTTGCTGATTCGAAACTGCTCATCAGCCGCCAATCAGCTTGCAGGTAAATATCGCCAAAGCCAACCGTCGTAAAGGCCGAGGTTGAAAAATACAAGGCTGTCTCAAAATCATTGATACCTTGTGCCTGAATAACATAATAGGCGACAGCCCAAATCCATATTTCAAGCATATTTGCCGCCATGACCCCCATCACCGTGATCGTTATCAGGACGATCTTCCAATGCCTGACAAACCTCATACGCCAAGCATGGCTATGGTGATCGATGTATTTAATCAATTTGTCCAGAATAATAGCATGGACAAAAACGGTTATCGTCACCAGAATAGATCCCAGAACAAATTGCACAAACATATTTTATAGTTTAATGGACTGCCGCATTCATTGGAATAGCCTTTCACTGGAAGAATGGAACAAAAGATTTTCATCTATTCGACGCACACCTCTCTTACAATCTTATGAATATGCAAAGGCCGTCTACCCCGGGAAAGGGCAACGCGGCAAATGGGGGCTTATTAACATTGACGGAAAAGAGGAAGGTCTGGTGCAAATTGCAGAGGCCTCAACTTTATGCGGGTTTATACATGCACTCATTCTTGATATGGGGCCATTATGGTTTTGTTCCAATAACATAGAAGAAAAATCCAATGTATTTTTCAAAGAATTAAATCACCAGTTTCCGGCTCGTTTTGGACGCAAACGCCGCATCATTCCCCTTTTACAAAAAAGCGATAAAAGTCAGATATTTATGACGAACAACGGATTCTTTTTCGCAAAAACCTCTCCCGCTTACGAAACCATATGGCTGGACATAACAGGGAAAGAAGACACATTGCGCGCCCACTTAAAACAAAAATGGCGCCATCAGCTCAACCGCGCCTATCGCAAAAACTTGTCGTTTCTTGTTGATTTAAAAGGTCATACCTTGCCGGAATTCCTGTTCAATTACCAGGCAGACACCCATCAAAAGCGATATAGGAATATTACCCCAAAGGATGTGCCAGCATTTTATGAAGTATTTACAAAAACAAAAAAAGCGCTTTTGTGCCATGCAATACATAAAGAGAAGATCGTCGCTTCAGCATTGATTTTTTATCATGGCTGCTCCGCAACATATCAAATCGGGCACGTATCTGAAACTGGACGGGAGCTGTCCGCGAACTATTTTCTTCTCTGGGAAGCAATCAAACGCATGAAAGAAGATGACATAAAAGACTTTGATCTGGGCGGAATAAATGCGTATGATGCGAAAGGGATTCAACACTTTAAGGAGGGATTGAACGGTGAAAAAAGTTGTATTGAAGGCATTTATTTTTAAGAAAATACTCCTAATTTTGCTTTTATTAAACACGTCTTCCCATGCAGAAACAAAGGAATTTACCTATCAGGTTTATGCTGGAGGCCTTCACGTTGTAGAGGCAAAACTGTCCTTCAATGTTGCAGAGCCAAAATATGCTGTTTCTGTAGACGCCAGAACACGCGGCTGGCTCAGTTCTCTCGTCCCTTGGGCAGGACAATTCAAAACAGAGGGAGCATTACAGCAAGATTCCTTCATCCCCTCTAAACACCAATCTGTTTCTACTTGGCGCGGAGAAACAGAAACAAAGACATTCCTTTATGAAAACAACAACTTAAAGTCCCTTACGATTGAAGAGGATAATAAAGAAACGGTCACGCCCGAAATTGATTTAACGCTCACAAAAGATACGACAGATCTTCTGTCTGCGACACTGGAAGTCATGGACCATATGATTAAAACCTCAGAATGCGCAGGTGAGTCAGACATCTTTGATGGTAGACGTCGCTTTACACTGTATTTTCGAGACAAGGGACAACAAAATCTGGCGAAATCAAAATACAATATATTCTCTGGCCCAGCTCGCACCTGTACCGTGGAAATTGAGCCAAAAGGAGGACATTGGCATAAAAAACCTCGTGGATGGCTGTCTATACAGGAGCAAGGACGTCAAAAAGGCGCCTTGCCGTCAGTCTGGATGGCGAAAGTTGAAGGATTTGAATATGCTGTCCCGGTTAAAATTCTGGTTAAAACGGATTATGGTGCCCTGATTATGCATTTAACAAATGTTAAATAGTCTTAAGGACTTTGCGGTTTATAATAAAATTTGCAAATCTAATATAAAATATGATGAAATTAATATTAGAAATTTATTAAAAATAAATATTGACAAAAAAAAGAATAAGCCCATGCGTTTAGCGAATTATTTAAATACCTTTCTAGCCACTCTCACAGTATTTTTGCTGACTTCCGCAAAAGCATCCGCAAAAGCATATGCCGGGGCCTGCTCCAGTGCCACAGAAGACCTCAACTGTATGATAGAGAACCTTCTGGAAAATTCGGTCAGCCTGCCCGGACTGGTCTCCATCGCAGCTTACCTGACAGGACTGGGGCTGGGAGTGAAAGGTGTTCTTGACCTGAATAAACATGTTGTTGCTGGCCCTCGTGAAATGCCGCTGCGCACACCTATTGTTGAATTTATTGTATCCGGATTATTGCTGGCCCTTCCGTTCACATACGAGGTCCTGATTGACACGGCCAAAGGCCCAGGCGGTTTTAATGTAGCGGGTACAAATTTTTATGCCGACGTGGGCGGACAAAAAGTTTATGTCCTTTCCGGAGGGGCTGTCACAGAGCTTGGCAACCCGACTGCTGCTTGTGCCAATGCAGGCTACCAAACCATGCTCGGCGGTATTCTCTGTACAATGTGGGAACGCATGTCCAACCTTCCTGGCTTATTCAGCGGATTTTCTTATATTGCCGGCTTGGCCATGATGTACTTTGCTGCCGTTAATCTTAAAGCCAGTGTTGAAGACCCTGGACAAAACTCTTTGTGGCAACCGTTCCAAAAATTTGTGGTGGCCACACTCTTATTGATCTTCCCCTATACACTGGAAACCGCAATACAGACCCTTTATGCTGGTGTTGGCACAGGAATGGACACAACTGACTTTAACCTTCATACAAGTGCAGGCGGTCAGACCTTAGATATGATTGTCGGCAACTTTGTCTTCAATATTTACGGGGTCACACAATTTGTTATCAAGGGATTCTGTTATATTGCAGGGATGACCCTGATCATTATCGGCATCTTCCGCATGATGAAAACCATGCAGGAAGGTCCACGAGGTCCCGGCGGTATTGGTACAATTATGACCTTTATTACTGGCTCCGCCTTGCTGGCAATCGGCCCCACCATGGCAGCTTTTGCAACCACCCTGTTTGGAGATGACACCGCGGAAACAAAAGTTGACCTGACAGTTCCCGGCGGCGGCCTTGTTGACTATGAAGAACGTCTGGAAAACTTCATCAGTGCCGTCCTCGCCTATATGTTGATATTAGGATGGGTCAGTTTCGTACGGGGACTATTTCTTTTCAGAGCTGTTGCTGAAGGCGATCAACAGGCATCTATGATGTCTGCTGTAACCCACTTGCTTGGCGGCGCTATTCTTGTTAATCTGGGACCATTCCTGACGGCTGTCTCAAAAACACTAGGCCCTATTGCAGGATTGCCAACTGTCGCATTTAGTTAGAACAAGGATATTTATACATGCAACTTGGAGTACTGCGCCAAAAATCGCAAAAAAAACTCTCCGCGTCAAAAACAGCTCATATTTTTAAGCGTGATGACCATACTTGCCATTACTGCCAGTTTCGCGCCGAAAAATATCAGCAAATCCATTATCTCGACGGCAACTCCAAAAATGAAGCCGACTCCAATCTGGTGACAACATGTATTTTCTGTCATCAGTGCTTTAACTTGGATTCCGTCGCAACAATGGGTTCCGGTGTTTTGATCTGGTTACCTGAAATAAGCCAGCCTGATCTTAATAATCTGGCGCGCGCTGTTTACATTGCCCGTATCTCTCAAGGCGTTATGGCAGCAACGGCAAAATATAGAATAGCGGTAAATGCCCAAGCTTTTGAAATTGAGACAGTAAAAGGTACGGGGTTGCAAGGAACAGAAAATGGTAAAGATTACAC
>CAKZKV010000234.1 GCA_937124505.1 uncultured Alphaproteobacteria bacterium | reverse complement strand
AAAATAAGTTCACTGCATAGCGTAATGGTTCGTTTTGCAGGATCAGACGGGACATATTTGTTGTCACATGACACAACACCATAATTAATGGGCTTGGTATCAAAATAAGCATTCAGTTTATTCTGAATATAAGTTATCTGTTCCTTCAGACGCTCTCTGACGACTGGCGTCAAATTAGTGTAAGCATAGGTTTGGACGATAATATCTCTGTTGGTACGAAGTGGTTGTGTGCGGTTTACAATAAACAGATAATAAACTTCAGACCCTTCGAACTTATATTTCAACTGGTCACTTTTGACATCAATTTCCTTGCGAAAACAATGCGCTTTCTCACGAGCCTCGTACTTTTTTGCATTTTCTTCATCACAGATTAAGGCAGAAAAGCCATAAAATTCTTTTTCCTCAGTAAAATCTATGACCAGAAGTCCACCGACATCGTCACTATTTCCGCCCATTATAGGTAATTTTTTGTATGCTCCCGGCTCCATTTGCAGGCGAAAAGTTGGTAAATAACGACCAATAATCTTATCTATAAATACCCCCGTTTCTGCTGAGGCTGGCGTGACTGTCAGTATGCTTGACAGCCCAAAACACAAAAACAGGATTACTTTTATGTGATTTAATTTTTTCATCTCAATTATTATCTAATGTCTCTGGAGGAAAAGCAAAGTTAAAGACTCGATCTTTCTTTTTTACACGAAATTTTATTCTCTAGAATGCACAAAATAAAGATAAACAATTGCTTGATTTTTGCAACATAAATAGGTAAAGCTATGTTTCCTTTGATAAGGGCGGTTAGCTCAGCGGTAGAGCACTTGCTCGACACGCAAGGGGTCACTGGTTCAATCCCAGTACCGCCCACCATTTATAAATAACCCATTGATATATCTATAATTTATTGAAATAACATCATTTTTCTTGCTGTTTGCTACACAAAACTGCTACACAAACAGGATGAATAATGACATGCCTAAAATTCCTGGATTGAAACTACGAGGTCAGACATATCACCTCCGTCTTCGTGTCCCTACCGATGTTGTTGCTGTGTATGGCAAGAACGAAGTGAATGTCTCTCTTAAAACCAAAGACTACAGTGAAGCCCGTAAAAAAGTTGGGAAGGTACGGGATGTTTACGAATCCAAGTTTGATGAACTTCGGATCAAATTACAGGCGCAACGCGATGAACCAGACATGCTCTCACAATATTCAGATTATGAATTAGAACGACTTGCAATTCGTTGGTTTAACGAACAACGTACTGCTGAAAATAAAGCTATACCGGATGACATGTCTGATCTAACTCAAGATGAAATTAAGGACATCAATATTGATAAAGAGTATTTTCTGGGGCTGTGTGAAGATGAAGTGAACGGAACAGCCAAGCATCCAGAGCACTATGGTTGGAATACTGCACACAAATATTTAAAAGAGCTGGGCATTACATTTTCAGCCAAATCAGAAAACTTTCATCGCTTAGGACAGCTCATGAGCCGCGCCTTGGCAGAGAACGCACGGCAAGATGTCAGGCGTTGGAATGGCAAGCCCTATGCTCCGTCTGACGAGTTATTTATCCATGCCCATCAAGTACCGGCACATTCAAAATCAAACCTGCCCAAGAAAACACTCGAAGCTCTGATGCAGGAATATCTTGATGATCCAGAGGTACAACGCACCAAAGGTACGGAGAAAAATCTGTCTGTGCTTTTCCGCGCCCTTAAAGAAATGATCGGGGAAGATACTCAGATTTCCGATATAACGCGACAGGATTGTAAGCGAGTGAGGGATTTACTATTAAAAGCCCCCGCCAATGCTACAAAACGGGCAAGAGGAAAATCTTTAGAAGAAGCCGCAAAGATAGCTGAAAAAAATGATTGGGCTTTGTTGTCTCCTAAAACCATCAATAATTATCTCGGCAATCTTAATGCCTTGATGAATTTTGCTGTAAATGAAAAATACTTACGTGAAAATCCCGCATCCGGTCTTAAAATCAAAATCAAGAAAAAGGGCAAGCAACGTTTTCCTTTTGATAAGGATCAACTTCAAAAAATATTTTCTGCGCCTCTTTACACCGGATGCGTTAATGACGGACATGGCTATAACAAACCTGGAGCGGGAATATATAAGCGAACACGGTTTTGGGTTCCTTTGATAGCCCTCTATACGGGTATGAGAATGAATGAAATTTGCTAACTTGAATTAACAGATATTACAAAAATAGGTGGTATCAATTTGTTTCATGTGCGTGAAGAAGATGATGAAGGAAATATAACAAAACAGACAAAGACGGAGCAATCCATCAGATTTATTCCCATTCATCCTGAATTGATCAAAATGGGTTTCATGGATTATGTTGATAGCCTCAGGAAACAGAAAAAAAGAAGATTATGCTATGATCTGCGACAAAATAAAGAAGGGTATTACTCGGCACAATTTTCTAAATGGTTTGCAGATTTTCTAGATAACATTGGCGCAAAAAAGAACAAGACCAGTTTTCATAGCTTCCGGCACAACTTTAGAACCGCGATGGCAAATGCGGGATTGTCTTATGATGCAATTACGTCATTGGGTGGTTGGTCTTCAGGGACTGTTGAAAGTGGTTACCTCGGAGACATGGAAGCACAAAACCTTTACAATCAAATTCAAAAAATCCAATATCCCGGATTAGATTTGAGCCACTTATATACAGAAAAAGCCACGGATGGGCAAAACAGTCTTCAAAATCAAGCGACTGGTTAATACTGCCAGCGATAAAAATCCGCCACATGGAAAAAATCCCCTTAACAAAGGGGAAAATGTGACATTGCGCAAGGACAAGATTCATCAATATCATGAAGAGAATAGACTATGTATTCTAAAACCGATCATAGATAAATTAGTGCTGCGTTTTGATCCATTGAAAAACATGACGATTGGTAAAAAGAAATCATTTAGAACCTATGTTGCTAAACATCTGAAAACGGAATGCTATACCGAGGTTACAGAAGAGGAGAATAACCAGAAACCGGGGAGATATAAGAATTACAAAGGTAATCACTGGCTACACTGTGAAGGGATAAATGAGCGGATACTGGTACAGACACGACCTAAAAAGGGTAACCTCCCCTTCTTTCGCTTTGATCTCAATCCCGCCCGTTTAGGTGCGAAAGGTGTAAATCTTTTCAAAAAAGAACTCGAAAATTTATTCAATATCGATGTGTATGGTCTAGGATATAAAGACGTCTTGGCATATGAGAAGGCAGTACAGCGTTTTGACGTGGCGGTTGATGTATTGGGCGTGGATATAAGTGATCTGGAAATCATCTTCGTCAAGAAACACGGCAATCAAAAACAACCTGTAAAGTCTGTTATCTATCATAGTGAAACAAAACGGGATCAGACAGATTACCCGAATGCCCTTAGTGACTCCGGTAGTAATATCTACGTTTACAATAAAAAGGCGGAGGCACAGGATAAAAACAAGCCCGTTTTATATGGTGGTGTCTTACATACTCGTTACGAACATCGCTATACCGATAAAAATAAATCTCTGGCAAAGGCGTTAAATATTAGTCCGGGAAATAACCCACTCAGGAAAGTTGACTTACGATGGGTCAATTACAAAGCGATTAAGAATAAAGACCACTCTCATGTACTTTTTCTGCAATATTGTAAGGCAAGAGGATTGAGTAAGGCTTTGGAAGTTATCCCAACCAAAGACAAGAGTGATTACGAAGATACATATCATATTGCCATGACGGACATCTGGCATCCTGAGAAGATGTGGTCGCACTGGCCTAATGTGTTGAAAGCGTCGGGATTATTGAGTGAATAAAATTACATATTTATGCACTTTGATAAGAGTGATCCGCTTGAATCTGTCCCCCGTCAGAACCTATGAGACAGAATAACCTGTCCAACAAAACAGGACCATCTCTGAAGTATGTGTTGAATTCCACATTTACCATTGCCTGAATCAATTTTTAATTTACCAATTCCGTAGAATTACTGATTGAGATTTTACAGTAAATATTCTAGTTAAAGATTACATATCTATTTAATGCAAGTTGAGCCTCATGAAAAAAGTCACAGTCCTGTTTTCAACCTATAACGGTGAGAAGACGCTCAGATATTTTCTGGACTCCTTGTTTCGTCAAACGATGGACAAAGACCTGTGGAAGGTTGTGGCCGTCAATAATAACAGCACTGATCAAACACAGGCTATTCTTGAAGAGTACCTTGAAGCTCTGCCTCTACATATTTTATTTGAAGAACGTCAGGGAAAGTCCTATGCGATTGATCAGGGCTTCCAGCATATTGAAGGCGATTTGTTAATCCTGACGGATGATGATGTGATTGCAGATCCTGACTGGCTGGAAGTTATGGTGAAAACCGCTGAAGAAAAAAAAGACTATGATCTCTTTAGTGGCCTGATCAAACCAAACTGGGAGGAAGCGCCCCCACAATGGATCAGGGAATGGGCACAAATGGGGGTTCTTTATTCCCTGAATGATCATTTTCCAGAGGGAGAAATTCTGCCTGAACTTCTAATGGGGCCCAATTCGATGTTTCGTACCAGTATTCTTCCCGACAAATACATCGTTGATGAATATTTAGGGCCCAATCAAAGTGAGACGTTTGCCATGGGGGAAGATACTGTTTTTGCCTATCATCTGGCAAAAGAGAAAAACCTGAAGGCCTGGCACACGCATCAAACTGCCGTGTCTCATTTTATCCCGGTTCAGAGTTTTGATGAAACATGGATGTGGAAACGGGCTATTCGTCATGGTCTGGGCGTGCCCGTTATTTTCCCGCAACATTATGGCTCCAAGCTCAAAATCATGGGGCGTCCCATTCGAACGTTATTAAAATACATTGTGATGGGAGTCTGCGTTCCGATTGTAAAATTACTGCCGAAATCGCAAAAACGCTTTCATTTTCTCTGGCAGTATTATCGCCTGCACGGGATTTTGTCTCATGATCTGCGGAACATCAAGACATCCTGATCTTATGCAGATTTCTCCAAAGACAGGCCTTTAAACATTCCCTTACAATAATAATACCAATAGCGTAGTTTATAACGGCGCTCACATTGTGGTAACAATCCGGCGGGGATTTGCAATAACCAAAACAGG
This sequence comes from uncultured Alphaproteobacteria bacterium, assembly GCA_937124505.1. Taxonomy (GTDB): domain Bacteria; phylum Pseudomonadota; class Alphaproteobacteria; order Micavibrionales; family Micavibrionaceae; genus JACKIP01. The sequence goes on along the minus strand of CAKZKV010000234.1, from coordinate 3,454 downwards.
GCGTATTTAAGGCGGTGGTGGATATGGCGAACGGATAATCTCCGGTAATCTTCAAACCATTCGGGGTGCAGCACAACCATGCCCCATCCATAACGTTCCGCGCGTTTGACGATCCAGTCTTCTGTCATATTTCTGGCCGGGATCATATGGCCAACAACAGCCTTCGGTACATGCCAGGCCTTGTGATGATGGCTGGCGAGTAATTGCGCCAGAGCGGAATCATTTCCCATCGGATACGATGCACCTGTTTTTGGGCCGATGTGCGTCGGGAAACGGTGTCCCTCTTCTAAAAACAGTTTTGCCCGAAAGGCAGAATTGGGCCCAAAAACCAGATCCGGATTAATTTCTCCCTCTGCCGTCCCCTCATTCACGGCAAATACCATGCGGATATCAACCCAATCAAGTATCCATTGTGGTGGCTCCTGCTCCCATGCCGGACGAATTTCCCCGCCGAAAATATTATAATCAGAATGGGTCTCTGCCGCATTTTTAAAAGCATTCAACCAGTCTGGATCAGCAATAATGTCATCATCGCTCAGAATAACCAGATCAGTATCCGCCGGGACATGATCCAGCCCCGTATTCATGGCATGCGACTTTCCCTGTCGCGTTTCACATAGGCAGGTCAGGGGCAGCCTCTCCTTCCATTGTTCCAAAACATCCCGTGTGCTGTCCGTACTATTATTATCAACCGCAATAATACTCCATTGCCCGGAAGGATAATTTAACCGTTCCAGGGCTTCCAGCATCTTTGGCAAACGCTCCGCCCCGTTATAGGTGGCAAACAAAATTATAATTTTCATGATCTGATAACTCGTTTTAACGTTGCCTCCTGTCTTAAAGCAGAATGAATAAAAAGGGAAGTTTTTTCATAAGAATAAGAGGCTGATGATATACAGGAACCTCTGAAAAAGTCCGGAAATGACACAACTCGTCATCCTGAACTTGTTTCAGGATCTTTATAAATCAAGAGTCATGCTTAGTTGAGGGGGGGCACGGCGGCCATTCGGTAGACAGGGCGGGTAGTCTCCTTTACGAGATCACCCGCCTCTTTACAAAAGCGGGGCCTCACCAAAACATTCGCCCTGTCACCTATCTACCCTGAAGATCATTTATCCTCAGTCCACATTACCGTGGCAATCAGTTCATACCGTCTCCTTTATTACTATAAAGAGCCCTTGCCAATGCACGCGTTTCCTCCTTGCTTAGCTTGATATCAAACCCTCCAGGCCCCTCGACCAGATTGACACTTTCAAAAGGAACATTAAAAAGGCGGGCTTGTCCTAATGGAGTGAGGGATTGTTTGACAAAAAAATAGACATCCTGAACTTCCTCGTTTTGATAGATCAGGCCATCAATTTCGCCGACATATTCACCATGGTCGTCAACGATCTGTCCGTTGCGTAAATTTTTTAAACTGACATAGGTATCTTTATCATATCTGGTGTAATCGAAGTTCTTGCGTTGATCGATTTGCTCTTCCGTGACATTGATTAAGGTATCACCATCGGGTTCCTGATAACGAATCTTTTGAAATCTTAGATTTACCAATTTCTGATCATAGTACTGATCTTCTTCCGAAATAATAATCGCTTTGGCTTCACCTGTGCCGCGATTAACAAGAATGTCATAAAGTGTTCCGACTCTCTTTCCTCGTGCACCAATGATCTCGGAATCTAACGTGTCGCGAAATGAGAAATTATAGTCATCGTTATAATCTTCCATATCGTTAAACATATCTTCCATGCGTACAAAAGTTTCAATCGGGGTATCGACATGAGGGAGATTCGTCTTGATCCCCTGTGTCATATCATTAAAGATTTTTGCGAGAAAGCCAACTTCCTCTCCCGTAGACGGATCAACATTTACCAGTATGCTGGTATCGCCCTGTTGTCTGGGTGGGTTTTCTGTGCTGCTAAACGGTAACAAAACGGCGAGAGCCCCTAACAAAACAATTCCTATGAGCGTAAAAACCCATGTCACAGTTCTGTTCGCAAAGGGCATGTGATGATCCTGGCTCCAGACATCAGGATGGTCTGGATTGAATCCGTCTGGATTTGCGTTGTCATCGTGTAACATGATAAAGCCTTTCTGTTCGTTTGAGGTAAGCGCAAGAGAATTGTAATAATTCCACAGTACGCTTACTTTCTTTGAATAATTTTCTTGTTTCCAAGACCGTTAGTTGGCGGCGTCCTGGACGGTTTCTCCCGCTCGCTCTATATCCTGACCGGCACCTTCTACGGTTTCGCATGCAGAGACACCGAGGGTAAACAAGCCAAGAGAAACAATGATTAAAAATCGATAAAACATGTCATGTATCCTTTCTTTCATATCAGGTTGGGGGAGTTTTGCCGCGCAAAGCATGCGCGAAAGCAGCAATAACAAAGAGCAAGAGGAATACAACGAATATAACCTGAGCAATGTTTGCCGAGACTGTCGCTATACCTCCAAATCCAAGAACGGCTGCGATTAATGCAATCACTAAAAATGTTAAAGCCCAATTCAGCATAATCATTCTCCTTTCTTTGAGGTGGACACTTTACTAATGAATGGCCATTGATTTTGTTCCATTTTTTCTGGTTTGCGCTTTATTGTCCGTCCTGCAAGGAACATTTTTATTCCCCGATTGTTGGAATACATTCTTAAAGCCTATGAAAAAGGAGAAGCGGCTATGAACCAATACAAAGCAAAGAGCAAAAAAGTTATGCTGGATCCCGGTGATATGTATGCTCTACCGGAAGATGTGCTTAAGGACGAGACTCTCTCAGAGGAGGAAAAGCGTAAAATCCTGAAAAACTGGTCTGATGAAATTCAGCACCTTCTGGAATCCGGGGCAGAGAATATGTTGCCGGATAAGAATTTTTCCAGTGAAGAAGAATTGTTGCAACAAATTAGCAAGGCGCTCGAAAGTTCGAACAAAAAACAGGAAATCTGAAATCAGACGCAGCATTTTCAGCCTGGCTATTATGTCTACACTTTTGAATATCTTCTTTGTGGTAGAGTTGATATGGGGCGATCTGGTAATCTAAACGCCGATGCAAACCCTGATCGATGCCAAAGAGCTTGCACAGTCCAAAAGTATCGGTAGTGTACAAGAATTATCGGACAGCACACCCCCAAAAAGCGCTGGATGGTCGATAATTCCCAACCGTCAGATCAAGTAATAACTTTTACAAATCAGAAAAAGCGCTTGTGAAGAAACACAAACGCTTTTTCCGAAAATATAAAATAACTGGTATCAGGCGGCGGTTCTGTGCTCCCAGTCATCAACCTCTTTTTCAGCTTCGTCGCGGGCGATGCCGTAACTTTCCTGAATTTGGCCTACCAGTTTTTGCCGATTGCCTTCAATTTGGTCAAACTGGTCATCTGTCAGCTTGCCCCATTGTTTCTGGACTTCACCTTTGAACTGTTTCCAGTTACCGCCAAAAATATCCTTGTTCATTGTAATTCTCCT
>CAKZKV010000233.1 GCA_937124505.1 uncultured Alphaproteobacteria bacterium | reverse complement strand
CGTCCTCCGCGCTCAAATCCGACGTATCAATGATGATGGCATCGTCTGCCGCTTTTAACGGCGCCGCATCGCGCCCGGCATCGCGCTGATCCCGTTGTTTCATATCCCTTAAGACATCTTTATACGTTGGGGACAGTATGGTTATACTGTCCCCCTTGTTTTCCCCCTTGTTTTTTAGTTCTTCAAAACGTCGTTTCGCACGTACCTCTGTTGAGGCGGTAATATAAAGCTTCACGTCCGCCTCCGGACAGATCACCGTGCCGATGTCACGCCCGTCCAGAACCGCGCCTTTTTTAACCCCCGGCGGATTTTTGGCAAAATTGACCTGCAACCCGTCAAGTGTTTGGCGCACCTTTGAGAAGACCCCCACTTTAGAAGCAGCGTTTCCTGCTTCGTCCGTACGTATTTCCGGAATGTCCGTCATCTCCGGTGAAAAATTGTCCCGTAAATATTCCGCCGCCGCCAGGGCATCGGCCTCATTTTCAGGGTCACCGCCGGTTTCCAGCACGCGCCACCCCGTCAGACGGTACAGCGCCCCCGTATCCATATGGGCAAAATCAAACTGCGCCGCCAGTTTTTTGGCAATCGTTCCTTTTCCGCTGGCCGCCGGGCCGTCAATGGCAATAATTCTTGTAACCATGGTTTTATTAATCACGAATAAGAATTGAACACAAAAACTTTTCGAAATCCTCACAAAGGATATGTTAGACTATAGAGGATGGTCATGAAAAATCTACTGTTGTGTTTTTTAACGTTGGTGATCTGTACGGCTCCCGCCCTGTCCTATGCCAAAAATTGCTGTTGCCTGAAATCAGCTCAGAAGCAGTCCATGTCCACAAGTCATGATGATATGACGCCCTGCCATGAAATGGATACAGAAAAGCCGAAGACAAATCACCTTTGCCTGTGTGATGCCGGACTTCACAGTCTGATAGAACAAAGTAATCAGGCAATGCCGGAACATCCTGTTTTTTATAAAAGTGCGTACGATTTAGAGAAACATCATGCGTACGCCTCACAACCACCTGAAAGACTGCTCCGCCCTCCAATTATGTTCTCCTGATCCAAAATACCTAAAACTATTTATTCAGGAGAAATCTATGAAAAGATTAATATGCCTTGGCATAGGGCTTTTAGTATATGCCATACCTGTTGAGACGTACGCACGCCCGGTGTCTTACCCCGGTGGATGGACGGTGTCACAGACAAATAACGGAGAGGCCAATACCCTCCTCCTGCATTATTCACCAACGGCCAGATATTCCCTTGGCTATAAATTTGAATACTGGCGCGATGGAGACTTCACCGTTAACGCCCTGCAGATGAATAACCTGCTGAAACGCTGGAATAATGAAGAGTCACAAGCTAATCTCTATCTAAAATCCGGTATAGGCATTGCCCACGGCGATCATGAAACATCCCCGGCAGCTTATACAGGCCTCGCCACAGACTGGGAAGACAGGCGATTCTTTGCCTCCTATGAGAACAGGTACACCGAAGCCGGGGACGTGGATGACTTCTTTACACAGTCTGCACGAGTAGGCGTCGCCCCCTATATTGGGAATTACGGCGATATTCATACATGGCTGATGCTGGAAGTCTCTCACGCCCCTGAAAATGACGAGAAAATTACCATCACCCCTCTGGTGCGCTTTTTTAAAGGCGTACAGCTTCTGGAGGCCGGGATGACCAATCACGGCGAAGTTTTACTCAATGCAATCTACAGATTTTAAACAAGAAAGGATATAACAATGAAACCATTACATATATTAATTGCACTTTTCACGATAACCATTACAACACCTGCATTGGCAGGCCAGACCATCACAGTCGGTGTCAACGGCATGGTCTGTGACTTTTGTGCCAGGGCTCTGGAAAAAGTCTTTGCCAAGCAGGACGCGGTCGAGTCTATTTCCGTGAATCTGGATGAAAAAACCGTTTTGGTGAATGTGAAGGATGCAGAAACAATCTCTGATGAAGATGTAACCAAACTCATTAACGATTCAGGTTACGATGTACGCAGTATCACGCGTACGGAGGAAGACAGCGATGAACCCGCTTTATAAGCAAAACATTCTGGCAACCCTCAGCCTGTTTACCAGTTTTGGGACATTACTCTGCTGTGCGTTACCTGCACTGCTGGTCACACTGGGGCTGGGGGCGGTCATGGCGGGACTTGTTTCCACCGCGCCTTGGATCACGGCCTTGTCGGCCTACAAGCCAGTTGTATTTGCCGTTGCGGGCGTCCTTCTTCTTGGATCGGCGATTATGCAATGGAAAGCACGGCATGCACCCTGCCCGGCTGACCCCGTCAAGGCCAAAGCCTGTATGCGTCTTCGGAAAATCAGTACCGCGATTTTGGCCATATCCTTTGTGATTTATGGAATCGGATTTTTCTTTGCGTTTCTGGCGGCGGATTTATTACTTTAAAACTTTTAACCAATGCTAATGCTTTAAGACCTTAAAGCATTAGTCTTTCATTCTACTTTTTGTAATGAAT
>CAKZKV010000232.1 GCA_937124505.1 uncultured Alphaproteobacteria bacterium | reverse complement strand
CTATTCTTATTTCCATGATCGTTGCCATGTCTGACAATCGCTGCATCGGGCGCAAAAATGATCTGCCCTGGCATATCCCGGACGACCTGAAACGCACGCGGGACATTACGATGGGGAAAGCCCTGATTATGGGGCGAAAGACCTATGACAGTATCGCCGCCCGACGAAAAGGCAAGCCGCTCCCCGGGCGAGATTCAATCGTGATCAGCCGCCATATGGACAAGCCGGATTTTGAAACTGTTCATGTAACGTCCTCTTTCGAAGAAGCTCTCAAACTAGGATATGACATCACCAAAGAAAAGGGGAAGAACGAACTTATGATTTTTGGTGGCGCACAGATTTATGAGCGGGCCCTGTCTGCAACCAACAGAATTTATCTGACAAAAGTGCATATGACTATCGAAGACGGCGATGCTTTTTTTCCTGAGATAGATACTGAAATCTGGCGTGAAACTGACACGGAACACCACACTACGGATGATGGTCTTTCCTATACCTACAGTACGCTGGAGAAAATATAAATCAGCCCCACATTTGCGGGGCTGACCAAAATTTTTATCTTAATGATAAAGACCGGGATCACCCAATTGAGAGCGTATAAGCTCTTCAGAAACGGTCAGTTTTTTACCTTCTTCATAGGCCTGACGGAACGCACCAAGGACTTGCTCTGCGGTAAACTCTACATCTTCCATTTTATTCAGAGCAGTTTGAATCCGCGCTTCCAGTGTCGGCTCATCCAGGAGCCATTGCATCATGCGATCCATTTCCCGATCAGAATACAGTTCAAAGTCTCCCTCGCCGTTCTTCGCATCAGTAAAATCGACCAGATTGATCCCATCGGTCAGCATCATATGCTGCTCAAGAGGATTTCCAAGCTGTTCCGTGTCTTTCACAACAATGGGTTTCAAAGGGCAATATTGTCCCGTGAGCCCCATCAATCCCGCATAAATAACTGTTGCAACCACACAACTGCCGGAACTGGGATATGTTTCAGCGTCTTTTTGCACCTCCGGGTCAGGATAGGCCGTGTCCGGGCCCAAAGTTCCCAAAACCTTTTGCATCATGGCCGGATGTAAAACGGCCCCTTCTCTATTCATTGTGATGGATAACATGATTTCATTCCTTTCATACACATCTGGAATCAAATGAATTGAGCAATAATCGTTTGATTTTCCAGTATAATTGAACTTCTTTTCAAGCCACCCTTATACCGCTAAGATATTATTATTGAGCATATTATACATGAAATCCATAACATGGAACAAGCGGCAAAACAGCCCCTAGGAATTTCCTTTCAGATCAACTGAGCGCATCGGCTATCAATTTTGCCTGTTCTTCCTGATGGCGTTTGAGAACACCCGTTGCCGGGGCTGACGCCGACGGACGTCCGGCATAAACAGGACGCTTGCACTTATGCTTCATATTGACAAGAACGCCTTCAATTGCTTCCTGAACAAAATACCAGTATCCCTGATTGCGTGGCTCTTCCTGACACCAGACAATTTCAGCGTTTGGATATTCCTTTAATTCACTTTGCAGCGATTGTGCCGGGAACGGATAAAGCTGCTCAACACGCA
>CAKZKV010000231.1 GCA_937124505.1 uncultured Alphaproteobacteria bacterium | reverse complement strand
TTTTCTCCAGCACCTTTCGCAACTTTTCTTCCGCTTCAAGGGCACTGGAATGTTTCAGCATTTCCTCGACTTCGCCGTCAAGCCCCAGTCTGGCGCCGGGAAAATGGTCTTTTTCCTCCTGTGTGGCGTTGTGATAGGCGTTTTGAAGTTTGTCGCAGAAAATATGCCGCGCCGCACACAGGGCAATCCCGGTTTCTGCCATTTGCGATTCGAGAGCGGAGAGCCAGACTGGCTCGTGCTGCCCGTCTTTCAGGAGTTTCAGACGCTGGCGCATCGCATTTTCATAGCGGGTGAGACGTCCCATATGCGCGGGGTCAAATGTAAACACCAGACGGTCAAAAAATTTACGGCGAGAGGCTTTGTCATCCAGAAACAGGCGGTCCATTTGCGGCGTGAGCCACAGACAACTCAGCCATTCTGCCAGAGAGCCTTGGTTTTTGGCGGCCTCTCCGTTAATGCGGATCAGGCGTTTGTCTGTATTAATTTCACGTCCGGTACCGATTCGTACGGGGCCGTAAAGGGTGCCTATTTTTGCCAGAATGCTCCAGGGAGTGTGATCCGGGCTGTTTGTCTGTTGCAATTCTGAAATTCTTGCCTGCCGCAGCCCTTTGCCCGGAGACAGCAATGACAAGGCCTCCAGAATATTGGTCTTCCCTGCGCCGTTCGCCCCGCACAGGACAATATGCTTGTCTCCCAGTCCTGTCAGTTCCAGCGACTGGTAAGATCTGAAATGGTTCAAATGAAGAGTACGAATGTATGTCACAGTGCGGCAAATTTTATTTTTTCCTTACTTTATACATAAAGGGAATTCCCCTGATCGCAAAGCCCATGTACACTGACCCTATGAAGAAATATGCGTTTTGGGCCTCCCCGATTGACTCGGCGCAGGCGGCGAAGAAAAAACTGACGGGCATCTATGGGGCCGCGCCGATTGAAGACGCGGACGTTATGATCGTGCTGGGCGGGGATGGCTCCATGCTCGAAGCCATGCACGAAACCCTCCCCTATGATAAACCGATTTACGGTCTGAACTATGGCTCGGTGGGGTTTTTGATGAATCCCGCCAAAGAAGACGATTTTGAAAAACTGGGTGAACGGCTTGCGCAAGCCAAGCAGGAAGAAATTCATCCCTTGCGTATGACCACAACGGACAAAGAGGGAAACGTTTGTGAAGCCATGGCGTTTAATGAGGTATCCTTGTTCCGGGAGCAGCGGCACGCGGCGAAAATGAAGGTGTTTGTCAATGGTGATGAGCATATTTCAGAGCTGGTCTGTGATGGCGCGCTGGTCTCAACGGCAGCGGGCAGCACGGCCTATAACTTTTCTGCCGGGGGGCCGATTTTGCCGCTAGGCGCGAATCTGCTGGCCCTGACACCGATCAGTGCGTTCCGGCCCCGGCGTTGGAAAGGAGCCTTACTGCCGCAGGATGTGGAAATTGATATTGAGATGATTGAATCACATCACCGCCCGGTCAGCGCAACCGCGGATTTCAGGGAGTTTCGCAATGTCGTGAAAGTTTCCGTCCGCCAATCTCAGGGAATCCGCAAGATATTACTTTTCGATCCCGATCATGCGCTGGGAGATCGTATTTTGAGAGAGCAGTTTGTGATTTAGAACACTTGATAATTTAATGACGCGCCTAAAAGTTATTTAAAACGACTATATCTAAATATTTCGAGACCTTTCCCAGAAATTTCTCTTGTCATAAAGATGAAACGGGTGTAGTACGCCCTTATCATCTTGGTCATGTAGGATATTATGAAAAACGGAATCATTGAACTGCCTGCTTCTTTCTTTGCAAGTCCCGCCTTTCAGGACGCGGCAGAAGATGGCGCCGAAAGAAAGACCAAAAAAGCCAAGGTTTCCACAGTCCTGCGACATGTTTTCCCGGAAGGAGAAGATCATACAGAACTGCTTGGTTCCCTCGTTACAAACAAACCGCCAGAAATAGGCAGTGTTGTCCTCGCCAAAGTTGTGTCCGTTGGCGAGAATAAAACAACCCTGCAAAGCCCCGATGGACGAGATGCCAATCTGCACGAGGGCGATCTCATTCTGGTTGCTTACGGGAACCGCTATGCCGTTGAAGAATATTATGCCTTGATGCCAAAAGACCTGCGCAAATGCCATCTGGCTTCCAGTGGCGGCCTGGCCTCTGAGATCCAGGAAAAAAATACATTAATGGGGGCGCCCACCGTTATTAAACCTCTCGGACTGATTGCTGATAAAGACGGTACAGTCCTGAACACCAAAGATTTTGCCCTGAACCCAGGCAGATTAAAATCTCGCCTGAATATCTCTCACAGGCCTCCGGTTCTTGTTGTGGTCGGTACGGGGATGGATGCCGGAAAGACGGAAACCGTCTCCAATATCACCAAAGGAATGAGCCGGGCCGGACGAAACGTTGGGGTTTCCAAAATGACAGGAACCGGACTAAGATCAGACATATACAGATCTGCCGATGCCGGAGCCACAGAAGTAAGGGACTTTGTGGATGTGGGGGGCTATCCCTCAACATATCTGGTGCCGACTGAGGAAATTCTGGACATTATGGAAGGTCAGATTCTGTGTTTGATGGCGCATGGTGCCGATCTGATTGTTATAGAAGTCGCTGATGGTGTTTGTCAGGAAGACAATATCAGGCTTTTTCAGTCCGACCGGTTCAAAGCCCTGCAGGACGGGATTATCCTAGCAGGGCTGGACGCTCCAGGGACAATACTGGCAACACAGAAACTTCATCAAGCCGGGCTTCCCCCATTATGTATTACCGGCCGCTGCACAATGGCAGCCTCTTCAACAATAGAACGGGAATATAAAGCGTCTCTTCCCAGAGACATGCATCCACCTCTTGGATTCCTGACCAAGCCAAAACTCAAAGAAAAGGAAACCGCCAGACAAATCCTGAAGGCCGCTCATCCCGAAAAACCGAATATAGAACCTGACATATTACCAGAGGGACTAACAGCGGATGCACCTACTGTAGGGATATAACAGCCGTTCCTTTTTCACAGGCTTTCCTATATATGGTTTTTCCACCATTCTCTCAAAAGAAGTTTCTGCCGGAATATATTCCTGTAAACTTTGCGTTTGGCTGCATCCTGCTCCAAACGAATCAGGATTTCTTTCTCATCTTTTTCATTGAGTTCTTTATCAATGAACGCTTCGATATCGATATCTTTGATAATGTCATTCATCATCTTTTTTTGCCCTGCCTTATTTAGACAGCCTAACATTTTTTTAAGCGGGTTGTATGCCAGGTAAACGCATGGAAACCGTCAAAAGTTCCTGTCCTGAAAATCTGGAACCATTCTTGCATTAAAATCGTAAGGACATGAATGGGCAAATTTTCAAAAACACGGATACCAGAGAAAGCCGCAGAAACCGAACCCTTTTTGTTGGATTTTGTAAAAGTATTAAGATATGTTGTAGCGTTTAGAATTATTGATAGGAATCTTATGCATGGATAATGTATTTATCCGTAATTACATTATATTTGTAATCCTTTTGATCTTCTGTGCAAGCAGCCTGATCTATGGGCTGGTTGCGGGGGAACGGTCACTGAATAAAACAGGAAACCTGGTTCAGCAGACCCATAATGTGATCATCAAAGCAGAGGAACTTTCATCATTCGTGGAGGGCATGCTGGCCGCCCATCGTGGGTATCTGCTGACAAATGACGACCTGTTTCTCAAAGAATATGAAGATAAAAAAGCCAATGTTTCCGAACACATCGCAGAACTCAGCGCCCTGACGAGCGAAGAGCCCTCCCAGCAGAGCCGTCTGGACGAGATCAGGAATTATTTCGGAGAGTTTTCTACAAAACTTGAAAGCCGGACACAGGTTAAAGAACCCCTGACAGAAGAAGAAACAACAACGAATAATGTTGAAATCCTCAAAGATGTCGAAGCCGTCAACAACTTCAGGAATAACATTACACGCATTAACGGTGCCATTTTAAAAGAAGCCTATACCATGCTGAACGAGCGTGTTCAGACACTGGAAAATAAAAAGAGTGAATATTTTTACACACTTATGCTGGGTATTATTATTACAACGACTCTGCTACTCACATTCAATGCCTACCTGCTTAACGCCCAACGCAAACGTACACGTATAGAAGCCTCCCTTCAAGACACGGAAGAAAGACTGTCACTGGCCATGGAGGGAACGCAGGACGGAATTTTTGACTGGGATATCAAACATAACAAAGTTTTTTACTCCAGACAGTTCTTTGGCATGCTGGGCTATGACGACGATGCGGCCACAGACACGATTGATAAATTAAAAGACCTGATCCATAAAGAAGACCTGAAACGCGTCTGGAAATGTGTGGACGATTATCTTGCTGGGCGTCTGACGGAATTTACACAGGGATTTCGCATGAAGCATGAAAATGGGCGCTGGCTGTGGGTGCAATCCCGTGCCAAGGCCCTGTTTGATAAAAGCGGTAAGCCTTACAGAATGGTCGGGGCGCATACGGACATCACCCATCTTGTCAACACGCAGAAAAGACTGGAAGCGGAAAAAAATGAAGCCGAGGCCGCCAACCGTGCCAAGAGTGATTTTCTGGCCCATATGAGCCATGAAATCCGCACACCGTTAACAGCCATTAGCGGTATTGCCGAAATTCTGACACGCAATCAGGACAATCTGGACCACAGACAAAAAGAAGTCGTCAAAACCCTTCAGGCCAGCAGTTTTGTCCTGAAAGAACTGGTCAATGATATTCTTGATTTCTCAAAGATTGAAAGTGGCGAACTTGAACTGGAGGAAATGACGTTTGATCTGGAAGACATTTTCGAGGAAGTGACCAGCATGATGTCCCTGCGTGCCGATGAAAAAGGCGTCAGTTTTGTTTTTGATTATTCGCAGATCAAGGACAATGATTTTTATGGAGACCCGATCCGCCTGCGGCAAATTCTGGTGAACCTGATCAGTAACGGTCTGAAATTCACAGATAAGGGAAGCGTCAAGGTCAAGGCGTCATTTGAAGATTGTAATAACGAGGAGTTTTTGCGCATTGATGTGTCCGATACAGGCATCGGCATTGCCCCTGAAAACTTTGACCTTATTTTTGAGCGCTTCAAACAGGCGGACAACACCGTCTCCCGTAAATATGGCGGAACAGGCCTGGGCCTGCCAATTTCACGAAATCTGGCACAATTGATGGGCGGGAATATTTTCCTAAGCAGTGAGGTTGGCAAAGGCTCCAGCTTTACACTTCTGATCCCGCAAAAAATTGAAAAGGTTAAAGCGAAAAAAGCAACAGCCAAAAACCTGAATAAAAAACTGAACAGCAAAATTCAGGCCTCCCTGCAAAATGAGACAAAAATCCTGCTGGTCGAAGACTATGCCGGGAATGTCGTGGTGATTGGCTATATTCTTGACGATATCGGCCTGTCATATGATGTTGCCAAAACAGGCGTGGAGGCGCTGGATCTGTGGAGTAAAAACCACTATGACATTATTCTGATGGATATCCAGATGCCGGAAATGGACGGCTTTACCGCAACCGAAAAAATACGCAAGCTGGAAAAAAAGCAAAAGCTAGACCACACGCCTATTATTGGGATGACGGCTCACGCTCTGGTTGGTGATAAGGATAAATGTATTGCCGCCGGAATGGATGCTTACCTGCCGAAACCGATTGTCGAAGCTGATTTAAAGAAAGAAATCCTGCATTATCTCGACCCCAAAAAAATGGCAGCTTAAGCTGCCATTTTGTAATTATTGTTATGATTGCTCATCGCATCAGAAAGACTTTGCCGGGCGCGTGATAATCTTGATCTGACAGTCCCGACAGGGATATTCAGGATTTTAGCCACCTCCGCATAGGGCATTTCTTTCACACAAATCATAATCAAAATTTCCTTATGCTGATCGGAGAGCGTTCTCATCGCCTCGTCCACTTCCAGAACTTCCATCTTTATGTCTTGTACCGGTGGAACTTTTTGCTGTTGCAACACTGGTTCCGGGTCATATTGTGACTCAAATTTTACTTTTCTGCGGTAACCTGAGACAAACAGATTATACATCATGCGGGACGTCCAGCTGAACAGGTTGCTCCCTTTAATAAAAAGATGTTTTTTTTCCAACGCTCTCAGAAGAGTTGCCTGTAAGAGATCTTCTGCATCAGAAATATTTTGTGTCAGCCGAAGCGCAAAGCGTTTCAGGTGGTCTGTTTCCTGAAGAAGAGCTGTATGTGTAAACATTATATGTCCTTTCATTTGTCTTACATGTTCAAATCTAGGGCACTCACGTTTCTCCGTTTTGTCATCCGCGTAACAGTTTTGAAAAAGTTTGTTTCATTTTTGTAACAACCCGGGTATGGTGCGCCTATGAAAAGAGGAACCGTATTATCTGTCGATGACGACCAGAACCTTCAGACTGTCATCCGCCAATATCTGGAGGATGAGGGATATAACATTCTTTCTGCCGGGAATGTCAGTACCGCTCTTGACAAGACAAACGGCGGAACGCTGGATGCCATCCTTCTGGATCTGGTCTTGCCGGACGGGGAAGGGCTTACGCTTATTCCGCAATTCCGTGCCAAAACCAACGCACCGATTATCGTGATTTCCGGCAAAAGCGATACCACCGAAAAGATCGTCTGCCTGGAAATGGGCGCCGACGACTATATGACCAAGCCGTTTGAAATGCGGGAACTGGCGGCGCGGATCAAAGCCGTGATGCGCCGCAGCCAACCGGCAGCACAAAACAACGCTGCCAATGCAAATGAGACCCCGGAAAAGATTATATTTGGTGACGGCTGGGTTCTGGACCGGACCCAATACCAGCTTTATGATCCCGGAAACAACTTCGCCGCCCTGACCACGGGCGAGTTTAAACTTCTGGAAGCGCTGATCCTCTCCTCCAACCGCGCCCTGAGCCGCGAAAGGCTTTTTGACCTGACCCGCGACGGGGAATATGACGTGTATGATCGCGCCATAGACATTCAGATCGCACGGCTACGCAAGAAGCTGAATGATGAAGACGGCCAGATGATTAAGACCATTCGCGGTGTCGGATATATGTTTTCAGGGGACGTGCAGAAGTAAGCCCCCCTCTTTCGCTTTTTTTATTCCTTTTTGTGGAACTTTGCGCTCGTCCGGGCGTTCTAACGATGATTCTTGTTAAGAAAAAGGGGTGTATATTGATGTCGCTATACATTACAGCATCTGCAACTCATGAAGGGAGTTCATCCAAATGAATAACGCCTCCCTTCTGCTTCTTTTTTTGTTACTTCTGGCAGGTTTTGTGGGACTGCTGTTTATTCACTCATCCAATGAATTTATACAATCGCAATACAGCGCGGAGACTCTCCCTCATAAAACCGTTTTTGATGAGACACAAATAACAGCACAGGAAGTTTCTTCGTGAAAGCACTTTTGTTATGGCTTCTCTGTGTGCCGCTTCCCGTCATCGTGTTGATGTATCTGTTGCTGTAGAGCGGATTATGAACACACTCTTTTTCACTGTTACAAAATCGAAACAAACTATTTCAAAACGGAAACAAAACAGACGTATGACAGTAACAGAATCGCCCTATTCTAATTTCATAGACGGAACAAAACTAACAAAAGGAAAATCAGATGTTAGACCTTCCAAAACGGATTCGCGGCATCAGCCACCCGCTTGTCAATGAGCTTTATTTAAAGACGGAGCAGACAGACGCTTCGCACAGAGAAAGTGTTTTGGTCATTGAAACATGTCCTCGTGCGCATGCCGAAAAACACAATACTCCCGGTTCGTCTCTGTTTGATCTTCTGAACGATCTCGACGCACTCAAACAGGAAGTTGAACAAAAAATCGGCCTTTTTGACCGGATTGATATCAAGTCCCATATCAACTCTCACGCGCCAGG
>CAKZKV010000230.1 GCA_937124505.1 uncultured Alphaproteobacteria bacterium | reverse complement strand
CCCAAAGGGGAATGAATTGTCATACTTCGCACCTATTAAGCTAAATGTGATAATTGTGAGTCCGGTATTTCAAACGGATAGCCTAATTCTTCCATGAGGATTGTCATTGCCATTGCTCTAAAACCATGCCCTGTCATAATACCTTTATATCCTAAGCGTTCTATACCTTTAAGGATTGTATTATTGCTCATCGGCTTTTGCGGTCTGACCTGATTAGGAAATACCCAAGGGGTTTTTATATGTGCTGTGTCGTTTTTTTTGTTCTTGAAAAAGTTCAATAACTTGATTGCTTAAGGGAACAATGTGGGGGCGATCCATTTTCATACGCTCCGCAGGTATTTGCCAAACACCTTTTTCAAAATTAAGTTCATTCCATGTAGAAAGAATAAGCTCACTGGTTCTTACCATGGTAAGCATTAGTAACTTTATCCCTCTTCGCGTTTGAGGGTAAAGCCGTGCATGATTTTGTTCCAATGCTTTAAGAAAGTCTGGGAGTTGTTTTGAATCTATAGAAGCGTAATGTTTACCTTTGTGAGGTGTTAATGCTCCTTTTAAGTCGGCAGAAATATCGCGAGGATTCTTACCCGTTGCCACGCCATAGCGGAATATCTGCCCGCATATCTGTTTAATGCGTCCGGCCTGATAATATGCCCCTCTATCTTCTATTTTTCTAAGAGTGAATAACAGTTCCGGTGGATCGATATCTGCAATAGGGCGGTTGCCAAGCTCAGGGAAAAGGTCATTCTCTAAATAACGTCTAATTTTATCGGTGGTTTTTGGCTGCCATTTCTGGCTTTGCTTCTCCAGCCATTCCATAGCAACGCTTTTAAAAGTGTTATTGGCTTTAATCTCCGCATTGCGCTTGCGTGCGCGTTTTTCTTCAATCGGGTCTATGCCGGACTTAATCATCTTTTTAAGGCGGTCACGCTCCTCTCTGGCTTCTGCCAGTGAAAACATTGGAAATTTGCCTAGTGATAGAAGTTTTTCTTTTGATAGATAGGAATATTTTAATCGCCATAGCTTGCTGCCATTAGGATTTATAAGCAAATAAAGCCCGTCCGTATCATATTTTTTATACGCTTTATCTTTTGGTTTTGCGTTTATACATGCGGTGTGAGTTAGTGCCATTGGGGTATCTTTTTTGGGGTATATCAATCGTACCCCATAAAAATACCTCAAATATACCCCACTTGTAAATGAATAGTTATGAATATAAATGAATTAATTTGAAAGTATTGCTTCGCTAAGCCGCTTGTAATTCAATGCTTTGAGTGAAGGGAAGTGAATTAAAATGAATGCTTTTGAAAAGATAAATGGGGCGACTGACGGGGTTCGAACCCGCGACAACTCGGATCACAACCGAGGGCTCTACCGCTGAGCTACAGTCGCCATATCTGGCTGGTGCGGGTGGAGGGACTTGAACCCCCACGCCTTGCGGCGCTGGTACCTAAAACCAGTGCGTCTACCAATTCCGCCACACCCGCTTATCCAGAACACTCTTAAAACCAGAAATCGCAGAAAATTTCAAGCTAAATTCTTTATAAAAAAATAATAAAACTGGTTTCGCTGTCTGGATTTTAATAGTATCAAATCCCGCAAACGTAATGCCACTTAATTTATCAGGGGATGTAAACATGGCTGTTGGCAACAAGAATATTAAAGTAAAGCAACCCTCGGTTTGTTATAGTCAGACTCAGGAATTGGTGAAAGCCATCGTCTGGTGCAGAAGGTTGAGATGGTGAACGGCAAGGAAAAAATCAGAAAATTTTACGTGGCGTGATGATTGTGCTCAGGCTTTTCGCTGAAAACGCTTGAAATTCACGCCAATATTTGTTTTGTAGTCATATCAAAAGTTGAAGGATAAAGAAGAATGAAAGCAACACAAAAGAAACACGATGGATTGAGCTATGAATATGAAGTTCAGATCCCTGCAAAAGAACTGGATCAGAAAGTTGATGCCAAGCTGCAGAGCTATTCCGGGCAAATCCGCATGCCGGGCTTTCGTCCGGGTAAAGTGCCGATGAAAATGCTGAAACAGAAACATGGCAAGGCCGTTCTGGGCGAAGTGATTGAAGAAGCCGTTCAGGAAGCCACACAAAAGCTTCTGGAAGACAATAAAATCCGTCCGGCCATGCAGCCGAAAATCGAGATCGACAAGGACTTCGCAGAAGGCAAGGACCTGATTTACAGCATCGCGATTGAAAGTCTGCCGGACTTCAAGATCATGGAATTTAAGGGAGTAAAGCTTGAAAAGCCTGTCGCTGATGTAGAAGATGCCGCTATTGATGATGCTTTGGAGAGAATTGCGGCCAACCGTAGATCCTCAACGCCGATTACAGAAAAACGCGGCGCGAAGGAAGGCGATATCGTAAATATTGATTTCCATGGCCGTTTGGCGAGCGATCCTCCTCCTGAGGGTGATCACGATCACAGACGTCCGGGCATGCACGCGCATGGTCACATGCTGGAACTGGGAAGCAATACGTTTATTCCGGGCTATGAAGAGCAACTGATCGGTGCCAAAGTGGGGGACAGAGTGGAAGTAAAAATCACTTTCCCGGAAGATTACCATGCCACTGATCTGGCCGGGGAAGAGGCGATCTTTGACGTGGACGTTCATGAAATTCGTGAGCCGTCGGAAACGAAAATTGACGAAGAGTTTGCAAAATCTCTCGGCATGGAAGATATCAAGGCACTGCGCAAGGCGGTTCGTGACCAGTTGCAAAAAGAATATGACGGTCAAAGCCGCCTGAAAATGAAAAAGGCCTTACTGGATATTCTGGATGAAAATCATGAATTTGAAGTGCCGGAAGGCATGGTGAAGATGGAACTGGAGCAAATCAAACGCCAGATCACCATGGAAAAACAGCAGGCCGGCGAAGAGACGGAACTCAGCAAGGAAGAAGAAGAGGAATTGCAGGAAATTGCCGTTCGTCGTGTCAAGCTGGGGCTGGTGATTGCCGATATTGGCCGGAACAACAATATTAATGTGACCGACCCTGAATTACAGCAGGCCGTGATTCGCGAAGCGCAAAAATATCCGGGACAGGAAAAACATGTTTTTGATTTCTACGCAAAAAACAGAAATGCGCTTGAATCCCTGCGCGCCCCTCTGTTTGAAGAAAAAGTCGTCGATTACATTCTGGAACTGGCTGATGTGAGCGAGAAAAAAGTCTCTGTCGAAGATTTGAGCATGGATGAGGACGAACAGGAAGACAAGCCGAAGAAAAAGGCGAAAAAATCCTCTTCTGCGAAAAAGTCTGATGAGAAAAAATCTGAAAAGAAATCAGAGGACGAGCCAAAGGCTGAAA
The DNA here is from genome assembly GCA_937124505.1 of uncultured Alphaproteobacteria bacterium. Lineage (GTDB taxonomy): Bacteria > Pseudomonadota > Alphaproteobacteria > Micavibrionales > Micavibrionaceae > JACKIP01. The sequence continues at coordinate 2,424 of CAKZKV010000230.1, read as the reverse complement.
AGAAAGAAGCCAAGAAGCCTGCGGCGAAGAAAAAAGGAAAAAGCCGAGTCTAAAAAGTAATGGGGCTGACCAATATTATATCTGGATCTGTGAAAAGCTTGCTAAAAGCTTTTCCGCATGACTATGCGACAAAGATTGCCAGAAAACTCCGTAAAGATTTAGAGGTTTATGGGCAGGAAAAAGAAGCGTTCACATCGGGGAAAGGGGATGTTTTTGTCTCGGGTGTGCGCAGGTCTTTTGGCATGCGTAAGGAAATCAACCAGTTTGAGCCGGAAACGATTCGCTGGATCGATCACTATATCAAAGACGGCGAAGTCGTTTGGGATATTGGCGCCAATGTGGGCCTTTACTCAAGTTACATGGCCAAAATACCCGGTATCAAACTGGTGTCCTTTGAACCTCATGCGGCAACATATAGCGAGCTGGTTCGGAATATCATCACCAATAATTCAAATGACAATCGTGAGATTTATGCTCTGAATATCGCTCTGGGGGAGCATACAAAACTGGGGAACATGGAGATATCCTCCTATGAAACCGGATTTACATCCTCGACAGTTTTGTCAGAGATACAGAGAGAGGCAAAAGGGATTATCGCTCGCCAGCCCATCGCAGAATTTCGCGGGGATGATTTTCTGAAAACATTTCATATGCCTCCTTCGCACTTGAAAATTGATGTGGACGGGGCTGAGGAAAGTGTGTTGAAAGGCGCAAAGGATGTTATCGCCGGTTTGAAGACCCTGCTGATTGAAGTAGAAGGTGAACTGCTGGAAAAATTTGAAGAGTTATCCGATGCCTACATTTTGAGTGCGGGGCTTCACAAATGCAAAATAAATGAGCCTCACTCAAGCCGTATGTGCTTCTTCTCCAGAAATCCGGACGATATTCTTTAAATCCGAACTCTTTACAAGCTCTTCATTTCCTCCTACTTTTTAAAAAAATGATTCACTAAAAGGAAAATAATATGCCTGTTTTAAGCGAACGCGACCCTTTGGAGGTTTATGATAATTATCTGGTTCCCACTGTGATTGAGCAGACAAACCGCGGGGAGCGTGCGTTTGATATCTACTCACGTTTGTTGAAAGAGCGTATTATCTTCCTGACCGGGGAAGTTCATGATGCCGTGACGTCCCTGATCTGTGCGCAGCTTTTGTTTCTCGAATCAGAAAATCCGAAAAAGCCGATTTCCTTTTACATTAACTCTCCCGGCGGGGTCGTGACGTCCGGCATGTCCGTCTATGACACCATGCAATATATCAAGTGTGATGTGTCAACGGTCTGTGTCGGGCAGGCGGCCTCTATGGGGTCTTTACTCCTGACGGCGGGGGCAGCAGGGCAGCGTTATTCCCTGCCGAGTTCACGGATCATGATTCACCAGCCCTCCGGCGGGGCACGCGGGCAGGCAACGGATATCGAAATTCACGCTCGTGAAATCCTGCGTTTGCGTCAATACCTGAACGAAGTTTATGTGAAGCATACGGGACAGAAGCTTTCCGCCATCGAAAAGGCAATGGAGCGCGATAACTTCATGTCTGCGGAAGAAGCCAAAAAGTTCGGTCTGATTGACCATGTTGTGGAAAGCCGCAGCGAAATCGCCGCTGAAAACGACGAGAAAGACAAGAAAAAGTAAGTCAGATCATTTATTGCCTGTCTTATGCAGGCAATTTCATATTAAGGAAACTCCACATTCCCGTGCGATTTATTATACAGGTCTGACGCTGGCGGTGCGATGGGTTCTATATTCTCTTCCAGATCTTCCGAGAAATTCAGGTCTTCTTCCGGGCTTTCTGTTTCTTCTTCCATCCCGGGAGGAAGAGGGATTTTTGAAAAATCCTCATTCAGCAAAATAATACTGACGCGCCGGTTGCGCGGATCGGTCGGATCAGAGGGAAACAGGTGTTCTCTGTCTGATTTTCCCTGAACATTGAAAATTTTGTTTTCCGGAATATTTGCGTCCATCAGCACCCGGCGGCTGGAATTGGCGCGGTCAGCGGAGAGTTCCCAGTTTGTATAAGATGCCTTGGCCCCATAGCCCACACTATCCGTATGACCGCGAACAGAAATGTCGTTGGGAACGGTACGGATAATATCTGCCACCATTTCCAGAAGCTGCTCGGTTTTCTGGTACATTCGCGCGCTGCCACTGGGGAACATGGATTCCCCCTCCTGATCAATAATCTGTATGCGCAACCCCTCCGGGGTGACATCAATGAGAAGATTATTGGCGAGTTTTGCCATGTCCGGGTTGTTCTGGATGGCTGCCTTGATCTGCTCTTCAACTTTTTTAAATCGCGCCTGTTCCTGTGCTTTTAGTTTGGCCTCAAATTTTTCACGTTGGGATTTTTTACGTCTGCGACCGTCATCGTCTTTGGGGACAGGGGGCGCTTTTTCTGAACTCATCGCTCCGTCTTCTGCCATACTTGT
>CAKZKV010000229.1 GCA_937124505.1 uncultured Alphaproteobacteria bacterium | reverse complement strand
GTATCTTCAATCAAATCTTCCGGCGTGCGCTCCAGATTATGCTCAAAGGATTCGTCCACCACGTCGCGCCCCAGACGGATCAGTTCCCGGCGCATATGCAGATCGTAAATCGTGCGCCCGTAATTCGTCACATTAAAGACAAAGCCGAAATGCTCCGCCAGAGAAAACAGATAGCCCGCGCCGCCGACAGGTTCCAGATCCTGATCGGTTTCAAAGTAGTTTTTTAAGGTGGTAGCGTCCGCGACCTGCCCCTTGTCCACCAGCGTTTCAATGGCCTTGTAAATGCGGGTGTGTGCCGGAAAGAAAAAATGTTCCGCGCGCAGGAATTCATTGACCTTTTCCAGTGACTGATTGTCCGTCATCAGCGCGCCGAGCAGACCTTGTTCCGCCTCCTGATTATGGGGCAGAATACGAAGGTCGGATTTTTCAATGCCGGATAGTTCCGGCGCATCGGGTGTTTCAACGGCTTGTAGCATGAGCGGAGTGTAGCATCCTCTTTCAAGCTTTGTGAATAAAATTCACGAAAGACGCCTGTGGATAGCGGGGGTAAGCGAAAGTTTTCATTGCTATTGAAAAACTTATGCTTTGCCCCTAAACTCTAATAAATAAAAAATATTTTATAGACTTATGAGCGCCAAAACATCCAAACGTCCCCTCTCCCCGCACCTGCAGGTTTATAAACCGCAAATGACATCCGTCATGTCGATCCTGCACCGGCTTACGGGCGCGGGAAACACCATCGGCCTGTTGCTGTTTTCATGGTGGCTGATCGCGGCGGCCAGCGGAATAGACTCCTATACTGATTTCATGGCGTTTATGACATCGGGATTCGGCCTGTTTCTTCTCTTCGGCTGGACGGTGTCCATCTGTTATCATTTGTGTAACGGCATCCGCCACCTGTTCTGGGACTGCGGATATCTGTTCAAAATTGAAAATGCCTATAAGGCGGGGTATGTCGTACTGGCCGTGACCGCAATATTAACTCTCTTAATCTGGACATTTTAAATGAAGTGGGACAATACAGGATTAAAAACAGCAGAAGCG
>CAKZKV010000228.1 GCA_937124505.1 uncultured Alphaproteobacteria bacterium | reverse complement strand
CAGCGCGGAGTGGTACATTCGATGCTCAATGATGCGGCTCATATCTTCCTTAATACGTTTTTGCGTCTCTTTTTTCATTTCTTCGACACGGACTTTCGCGGATTCGACGATTTCAAGAGCCTGCTTTTCTGCCTCGCGATTTTTTCTTTGATATTGCGCCAGAAGTTCCTGCGCCTCAATCCGCATGGTTTCTGCGGCCTTGATCTCTTTTTCGATTTGCTCAATCTTCTGGTCCAGAGCAGCCAGAATAACATGCCGCCCCTTGATGAAGGCAAAGCCGGCAAGAATTGCGAAGGAAATTAATATCCAGACATTTGAATCCTGTAGTAATTCCATCTTAGGCAGCTTCCATTTTAATGTTACTGTTCACAGCTTTCAGGGCAGCTTTCACGGCCTTGCCGTCTGTATCAATGCCGGCAATATTTTTAGCAGCGATCAGGGCAGCTTCTTCAATATGTTTTTCAATATCTTTCATTGAGGTTGCTGTTGATTTTTCAAGGCGCTGACGTGTTTCGGAAATCTGCTCTTCTGTCTTTTTCAGAAAATCGGCGATCTTCTTTTCATGATCTTTGCGCATTTTTATGTCCAGATCAGCGATCATTTGCGTGGCTTCCTGACGTGCTTTGAGCAAGCCTTCCTGAAAGGACTGTTTGAAATCAGCAGCTTCTCCCGTTAAGCGCTCTGCCGTGGTCAGATCATTCTGGATGGTCTGATCACGATTTTCCAGATTGGCTGCCATGCCTGGCAAAATTTTACTGGAAAAGGCAACATACAGAATTGTAAAGGCAATGCCCAGCCAGAAAATCTGGCTGGGAAAAGAAGATATGTCCAACTGCGGCAGACCACTGGTAGAGCCTCCGTGACCCGTGTCTCCATGTCCGCTGCCATGCATGTCTTCTGCCGCGAGAGCGGCAAAAGAAAACAACGTCAGGGAGAGTGATATAAGAGAAGCTCTTCCGATCATCATTCTTAGCCCAGGATTCCCATAAGAATGATAAGGGACATACCCAGTGAGAAAATAGCCAGCGCTTCTGTCACGGCGAAACCGAAGAGGAGGTCTGTTTTGATTTTGTCCTGAATGTCCGGGTTTCTGGAAACACCAATGTAGTATGATCCAAAAATGTGTCCCAGACCAATCCCAACACCAAGGATGGGGATCAGCGCAATCGCTCCGGCGATAACTCTTGCTGTTTCTAAATCCATGTTTATTTCTCCTTTTTCTTTCTTTTTTCGAGTTTTGCTAAAAATTTAAATGTTCGTAACCTGTTATTGTTCTTAATGGTGCAATTCAATTGTATCTTTAAGATAAATACAGGTCAGCAGGGCGAAGACATAGGCCTGAATCAGGGCTATGAAGGCTTCAAAACCAATCATCAATACGTTAAAGGCCATCGGAAACAGTGAGCCAATAAAGCCGCCAAAACCGGCCCCAACCATCATAATACTGAAGCCGGCAATGACTTTCAGCATCAGGTGACCAACCATCATGTTGATAAACAAACGAAGTGCAAGGGTTACAGGACGGCTGATGAAGGAAATAATCTCAATCGGTATAATCAGCGGTGTAATCCACCAAGGCGTTCCCGGCGGACAGAAGAGTGTGAAAAACTTAAGTCCGTGACGCAGCAGGGCAAGGGCAATGACAATACTGAAAACCATCAGGGCCAGCGCACCTGTCACAGCAACATGGCTGGTGTAGGTAAAGGCAAAGGGGAGAAGCCCCAGCAGGTTCCCCATTAAAACCACGATAAAAACAGTGAAGACAAAGCTGAAAAATTCCTGTCCTTTGGGCCCCAGATTAGAGCGAATCATATTGGCGACAAAATGGTAGAACATTTCGCCAAAAATCTGCAGGCGTGTAGGAACAATATTTTTATTGTTTGACGCGGCAGAAAAGATGAATAAGGAAGATAGAACCGTAACAGTCATCCAGAAAGATGAATTTGTATAAGAGAGGTCAACTCCTCCAACCTCTAATTCGATCCACGGCGTTATAACAAATTGATGAAGTGGGTCAGCCACGCTTTAAACTCAATCTCTTGGTTAAATTTGATGATCTTTTAGCGGTTTTTAGAAATTTTTGCAATGCCAAAATCCAGATTTTATTCAATTTTTTTTCGTCATTTTAAACATTTTATAAAAAAAGGTGATAATCCCCAAAACCAGCATTCCCAAAAAAAATCCCGGAGCGGTGTCCAGCCATTGATCAATAAAGTATCCAATCACGCCGCTGGCCAGCATGATCCCGATGAGTTCGGTCAGGATACGCATGCCGGTATCCATGCCTTCCAGTGAGGCAGCAGGGCGGGGCGGTTCCGGCTCTTTGTCCGTTTGGGCATCTCCGATGCGTTTTTGCAGGTCTTTGAGTTTATCGTCGCTCATTTGATCTTTCACGCCGCTTCTTCCAGGAAGGAGAAGCTTTGCTGCATATCCAGTGAAATCAGTTGCGAGACACCTTTTTCGGCCATTGTGACCCCATAGATGCGGTGCATGCGCGCCATGGTCAATCTGTGGTGCGTTACAATCAGGAAGCGGGTTTTCGTCAGTTCCGAAATCTCTTCCAGCAGGTCGCAAACCTTGTCCACATTGGCATCATCCAGAGGTGCGTCAATCTCGTCCAGCACGCAGATCGGGGCTGGGTTTGTCAGGAACATGGCGAAGATCAGGGCGATGGAGGCCATGGTCTGTTCCCCACCGGACATCAGGGAAAGAGCCTGCAAAGCTTTTCCGGGCGGCTGGGCGAAGATTTCCAGTCCCGCTTCCAGCGGATCGTCCGAATCGATCAGGGACAAGTGCGCATTTCCACCTGTAAACAGGCGTTTAAATAAGGTCTGGAAGTGGGCATTGACATGCTCAAAAGCGGTATTCAGGCGCTCGCGGGCTTCTATGTTCAATTTGCGGATGCCGCCCCGCAATTCCTCAACGGCCTCAATCAGGTCATTTTTCTCATGCAGCAGGCCGCCAAGGTCTTTTTCAAGTTCCTCTGCTTCCTGTTCTGCTTGCAGGTTGACCGGACCGATGGCTTCGCGGCTTCGCAATAAGTCCTGTTTTTTTTCGCGTTTTTGTTCCAGTGACGTTTCGGTATAGTCTTCCAACTCTCCGATTTGCTCCAGAAGGCCTTGCGGCGTGGTTTCAAAACGTTCCTGAATACGGCTGATGATATTTTGTTGCGTTGCATTCGCCGCTTCCAGTAAAGCCTGAATGCGGGCGCGATTTTCGCGGGATTGCCCCAAAGACGATTCAGCTTCTTTCAGGGCTTTGGCCGTGTCTGATGCCTCTGTTTCTTTCTTCGCCAGCCTGTCCGCGACCACATTACGCTCACTCTCCAGTTCCGAGATATTGGTCAGGTAAGTTTCCTTGCTTCCGTCATTTTGTTCAGGCTGCGCTTCCAGTTCTTTCAGTTTTTCAGCGATTTCCTTGGAGCGGTCTTCTTGCTTATGCAGATGCTCTTCCCCCCGGATTATGCGGTTTTGCAAGGTGATGCGTTCGTCGGCCAGGGCACGTGTACGTGCTTTGCGACTGTTTTGCTGGGCCTGAATACGCTCCAGAGCGCTGATGTTGTTTTGCAGTTCAATCCGGGAATCGTCCAGTTCACTTTTTAGAGCCTGAACGTCTGTTCTCTTTTCATCCTGATTATATTCACTTAAGGAGGCCGAAAGCTTTTCCTGTTCCTGAAGATTTTCGCTCAGGTGTGCCCGGTCTTCTTCCAGCTCAATCAAGGTTTCGGCAGCACTTTTCAGGTCTTTTTCAAGATTTTCCTGCCGGATTTTGAGGGCGGAAATTTCTTTGTCGATATGCTGTCTTTCCCGTGACTTGTCATCACGCTCAGACTGTAATGCTTTGCGCTGTTCTTTTAACGTCCGTGCCTCTTCTTGCAAGATCTCTATTTTCTGTGTGGCCAGATCCAGATCATTTGATACTTTTGGCAAATCTTTTTCAAGGTCGCTCAGGCGGTTTTTCTGTTTCAGGAAGAGGGATTGTTTGTCCTGCGCTTCGGCCTTGATGCAAAAACCGTCCCAGCGCCAGTAATACCCCTCCCGCGACACAAGGCTTTGCCCCTGAGACAAATGCGGCAAAATCTCTTTTGCCTGTTCAACACTTTCAACCAGACCTATTTGTGACAATGCCAAGGTCAAGGCTTTCGGGGCTTTAACAACATTGACAAGCGCCTTGATCCCCTCTGGCAGGGGGAGGGAGGGACGCTCATATTCCACCCAATATGTTGTGCCGTCTTCATCAAGGGCGGCCAGAAGACTGTCTCCCATAGCGCGGGAGAGCGCGGCTTCAAACCCGGATTCGGCACTGACCTCATTTAAAACGGCTTTATGATCGTCTTCAGAAAATGTCTCAATAAAGTCCTTTAAGGTATTTATTTCACTTTCTAATTTTGATTTCTTAATGGATATTTCCTGTTGTGCTTGCGTGGCAAGTTTATATTGCTCTTCCTGCGCTATAATTTTTGTCTGAAGAGCTTCAGATAGATTATTAATGTCCTCCAGTCTTTTGGTAAGAGCTTCGTAAGCGCTTTGACGATCCTCCAGATTTTGAAAATCCTGTTTCTGGTTTTCCAGAGTGGTTTTCTTTTGCGTTTGTTGTGCGATACGGTCTTCAAGGCGCCTCAAGCGATTCTTTAACTCATCAATCTGGCGGAGGAGGGATTTTTGGCGTTCTTCGCGGGCCGCAAAATCAGCCATGGCCGCATTATACTTTTCTTCCAGCGCTTTTGTCGTGTTTTCGCTTTCTTTTAGTTTTTCCTGACGGGTTGTCAGGGCGCTCTCATTCAATTCACTTTCCTTGATGATCTTTTCCTGCTCGGAAACGGTTCTGGTCAGTGTTTCTTTATAATCCTGCAGCTCTTTACGGCTATGCTCTATGTCGGCTGTGACCTGCACACTTTGCCGCTTCGCGTCTTCTATGGCCTTCGTGCGTTGCTCTTCGCGATCTTCAATGCGTTGTAAATCCAGCTTCAGTTTTTGAATATGCGCGGAGAGTTTTGCCTCTGCTTCACGGAGTTTGGGAACGTCTTCCGTCTGCGTCAGGTAGGTCTTGTTAAGTTGCGCAACCGTTGCCATATGCTCGGCAACATCATTTTCAAAAATGTCATATTCTTTTTTATAAGCCAGAAGTTGTTCTTCTCCGCCGCGCCACTCCAGCCAGGCAATCAATTGCTCGATTTCCCTGATTTCCTTACTAAGTTGTTTGTAACGCATGGCTTGCCGTGCCTGCCGTTTGAGGGCGGACAGCCGCGTTTCCATAGTGCCGGTCGTATCTTCTATGCGTTGAAGATTTTGTTCGGCCTGTTTCAGGCGTAACTCGGCTTCGTGTCGGCGGGCATATAGTCCGGTAATCCCCGCTGATTCTTC
>CAKZKV010000227.1 GCA_937124505.1 uncultured Alphaproteobacteria bacterium | reverse complement strand
AGCCAGTCTGTTGTCGTTGAAACAATATCAAAACGGTTGGTGATTTGCTGCTCTATATAGGCATAGGCAATTGCATTGGCGACTTTCGCAGCATATTCGGCATTGGGAGAAGAAAAACCAACTTTGATCGCCCGCGAATTTCCGATCTGGCTGACTTCCAGTTGGCCCAGAATAGCGCCGATTTTTGAATTATGCTTCCTGATCGTTTCTTTATCAGAGTTTTCATTAATAATCAGGTCTGGGTGAAGCAGTTCGACAACCGCCGAGAGCAAGCTGCGGGATGTCAGAATTTCTATTTCTGTTGCAATGAACGAGGTATCCATAGAGACGGCATTTAAAACGGCCTCAAGTTCCACGTTTCTTTCCTGTTGTTCCAGGCTGATTTTTGTCTCTGCGTAATATATCTCTGTGGCGGTTTCGGTATAGGTGTAGGCAAGCAGGCCGAATAAAATCGTTACACCGATCACCAGCCATTTACGCCGGTACACACTCTCCCATAGGTCACTCAGGCTAAACGTCCCCAGGGTTTGATTATCCAAAGGGACTTCTCTTGATATGTCTTGTATCATTCAATTCTTTCTAATTTTTTTTCGGTAACTGCTTTCGGCGGCAAGCCGCCTCAAGTGACCCCGAAATATGAAAGTTGTTCTCTAAAACCAGCGTCTTTTTACAATAATAGTGTCACCAGGTTCAACAAAAGATTTTCCCGGTGCTGTAAACGTTTGAACCCCCTCTTGAGTTTCACGGGTAATTTCCGCCCGGTCCTCCTGCGCACGATAGGTGTGTCCACCAGCGACAGCAATGGCTTGTAGAAGAGTCATATTTGGAACGTAGCTGAATTTTCCGGGATTTCTGACTTCTCCCAATATATAGATGTCCCGGTATTTTATTATCTGAATGCTGACTTTTGGGTCTTTCAGGTATTTCGGGCTCAGTGCTGTTTGGATATTGTCCTTCAATTCGGAAATACTGAGGCCCTTTGCGGGGATGCTCTGGATCAGAGGCAGGGCGATTTCCCCATTGGAATCTATGATGTATTTGCCGCTAATTTGATCCTGTCCGTAAACTGTAATTTCAAGGTGATCTCCGATCCCCAGTAAATATGTTTTTTCCTGGACCACATCGGAAGCAGGATTATTTTCCTGAATCTGTGGTTGTACACCTGCACAACCTGTAAGGCCTAGAGATAAAAATATGGTGCAAGCTATTAATAATAAGGAGGATTGTTTGGTTCTCATAACGTCATTTACTTTCTTCAAAATTGTAGTCTCATAGATAAGAGGAAAGTGTTCCTATCATATTCTCCGATAAAAGGCGAGTTTTTCGGATCATCCTGCCTTGTATACTGATATTCAGCATTCCACCAGACATTTTTATTCATTCTGTAGTCCATACCAAATAAAAATTGTGTGGTTTCAAGTTTGGCCGAAGGAAGGCCATCATAATTTATTTCTCCATATCGAACGGCTGGAAACAGAAAAATATTGGGGGTCAGTTCATATGTGGCGCCAAGATTTATACTGCTGTTGACACTGGCAGCGAGGTTATTCAGAGTTGTCACCGCAATGCTGCGTGTCCCTGTCAGGGAAAATGCCATGAGTGTGGACGGTTCCCATGTAATATTGGCCTGATACGAAAAGTCCCTGACTGTGTCGAAGGCGCTGTCTTCAGGGTCAAAACTGACATAGCCAACCTGTAAGGAGGATGTAGTCAGGGATGACAATCTGAAACGGGCGCCGATCCCACCTTCAATCTCCTTGGCGCTTCTGTTGAATCCTGAATCATCTATCCGCTGGTCATAACTGATATCGCGGTAGTGAGAGTATATGTAGGGTGCGAGATCGCTGGTCGTAGAAGATAGCCCCAGTCGTAAAAAGCCGTTTGTTTCCGTTCTGTTACGGTCTTGGTTGTTTTGTATGCCTGTATTGGTGATGGCGTCATCGTAACTATAATCATGGGCGTCCAGCAAGGCATCAAAATCCAGTAATTGACCGGAATAGATGATGCCGCTCTCAACTGAGAGAACATTATATTCTGTGGGTTTGATGACATTGCTGTCATCAGGGTTGCCGCGTGAGGATTGTCTTTGTTGATATGATATGTTCAGTGGGATAAAAACATCGTCATTTATATCGTATCTGGCAGAGCTACCAAAATCATACCCCAGACGGTTTTCTGTTGAAAATTTTTCATAGTATAGTTGTTCTGCATTAAAAAAGAAGTCAAGGCTGTGCCTGTCAAAATTTGATTGAAATCGAAAATTTGGATTTAAGCTTAGAATAAAATCTCCCTGCTCATCTGTTGCAGAAGAAAAAACGTTATCTGTATATTGGAGATCTGTTGTCAGGCTGGGGTAGAAGGTGTAGTTGCCAAGCATAAATCCCTGAGGCGTTAATGTCGGATCAGATCGCAAGAAGACAGAGAGTTCCTGATTACGTTGATAAACGGGGACTTCATATGGTTCAGCGAAGGATGGGGCTGCGGCAAGCCACATAAGACCCAGTGTCACTTCAGGGCGGCAAAGTTGTTTGGGGCGGAAAGAAAATATTCTCATATATTGGTTATAATATCTCATGGGTTAAAATTAAAGGGAGTTCATGTTATGAACCGTTCTCCAGTGTGTTATTTATGCCAGTTCATCTTAATATCTTTGTATTCCATGCAGATGCTTTTTTGCGCTCCTGTCCAGGAAGTCGGTTTGTAAATCCCCAGCTTTAAATAGGGAGGGCGTTCGTCATTATAAGCGTTCGGCCCAAAGTATTTTTGCTCATGGTTAAAGGCATTCAGTTTCATAAAGCCATCACTTGCGTATGAAAGGCGGGCTGACATGGCAAAGGGATACCATGTGCCTGTTTTTATGTTTTCCTGGGTTAAAAATGTACTGCTTTGAATGCTGCTTCCGGGCTCTGTGCAATTATAACCGCTTGTTTGCGAGCGTTTTTGAGCATCCCATCGGCTTTGAATGGCGAGATGGTTGCCTGTCATATCCATCGTAAAAGGCGGGCAGCGCCATTTTTCTCCCAGTTTTTGATCAGGGAAACTGTGAATCTGGAGAAGGCTGTAATGGTATTTTTCTTCCAGAGCATCGCCGCTGAGTCGGAAAGAAAAGCTGATATCATTAATGGCAGGGGGCTTCGAAAAAGTCTTGATTGAAATTTCGCAGCGCTTTTCCTGGTCTTCTTTATTCAGGCAGATCTTCAGAGTGTAATCTTCTGTAATACTGTAGGTTTTATGGTTACATTCGATGAAAACAAGATCGGGATTTATTCCTAAATAGTCTGCGATGGTTCGCTGGTCTGAGGGTGCGGCGAAAACAGCACCTCCCTCTGCGAGGAAGAGGAAACATATTATGGCCAGAACGTAAGGCTTTTTCATGTAACGTTATTTACATCTTGGCAAGCAGAAAGCAAGTATGATTTATGATTAATTTCCTAAATATTGAACAGCCACTTCAGCCAGCTCTTCGGCAGGATCAGGAATAAGGCCGAGCGTACGATAACGTAAGTGGGAATAAGCAACATCACATAAAACACAGCGATTTCAATCCAACTGGCATTTTCCAGCCCGACATAGTTAAAGAGCGTTTCATGGTTAAACAGATCCATAAATGTAATATCTTTTTCAGAGCCTGCGCCTTTCGCCAGTTCTTCCATTTCTTCAGGGGTCATCGTATATCCTAAAATTTGTTATTACGTGGAAAACCGTTGGGTGGTAGTCGTCCGGCGGAGGCACGCTTTCCGAGCCAGGGACGGATATCATCTACTTTATGAATGCCGCCTCCTTTTCGGTACGTAAACCCTTCTTCCATATTAAACGTTTTTGCATCCGAAAGGCCACCATCTTTGTATTTCTGGAGAATCACGCCCTTGCCTTTGCCCATTTCCGGAAGTTCGGCGCGTTCAAAGACCAGCATTTTGCGGTTGTCGCCAATCACGGCGACGCTATCATCCAGTTCGGAAACCGGCACACAAAGCTTTGCTTCGGCCTTCCCGGACACGCTGAGAGTTTGAATTCCGGCGCGGCGGTTACTGACGAGGTCTTTGACGGGGAGAATATATCCATGCCCGCCTGTAGAAGCGATCAGGCGTTTTTCTGTCGCAATATACGGGAACAGGGTAACGATGTCCGCATCATTATCCAGATCAATCATGAGGCGGACGGGTTCTCCAAAACCGCGCCCTGGTGGCAACTTTGATCCCTCCAAAGTGAAGAACCGCCCATTTGTGGCCAGAAGCAGGATTTTGTCCGTGGTCTGCGCCTCCAGAACGAAGCCTTCCCGGTCGCCTTCTTTATATTTAATCTCCTTGGGATTGACGCCGTGGCCTTTCAGGGCGCGGATCCACCCCTTGGCGGAGCAGACAATCGTGATCGGTTCCTTTTCCACCATGGCCTGTTCCAGATCGGCGATATTGGTTTCCTCCGGCGCGTCCCCGATGTCCGTACGGCGTTTACCCAGCCGTGTTTCATTTGAGAATTCTTTGGCCATGTCCTGAATATCTTTCTTGATGGCCGTCCATTGCCGTGCTTCGGATTTCAGGAGTTTCTCAAGAGCATCTTTTTCTTTTTCCAGCGCATCATGTTCCGTGCGCAGTTCCATTTCCTCCAGTTTGCGCAAATTGCGCAGGCGCATATTCAGGATGGCCTCCGCCTGAATCTCACTCAGATCAAAGGTTTTGATCAGTTCGGCTTTCGGGTCGTCTTCTTCACGGATGATGCGGATCACCTCGTCAATATTCAGATAAACAATGAGATATCCGGCGAGAATTTCCAGACGGTGATTGACCTTGTCCAGACGGAAGGCGCTGCGGCGGACGAGGACTTCCTGACGGTGATCCAGCCAGGCGCGCAGACTTTCCTTCAAACTCATCACGCGCGGGACTTTGCCGCCGTCCAGCACGTTCATGTTCAAGGAAAAGCGCGTTTCCAGATCGGAATTTTTGAACAACGCTTCCATCAGCAGTTTCGCATCCACATTCCGGCTTTTGGGCGTAATGACGATGCGGATGTCCTCGGCGCTTTCGTCAATCACGTCATCCAGAATGGCAATCTTGTGGTCCACGACCAGCGCGTCCAGCTTTTCCATCAAACGGGATTTCTGAATACCGTAGGGAATCTCCGTCACGATAATGCGGAACATGCCTTGCTTTAATTCCTCCGTGTGCCAGCGGGCGCGCAGGCGGAAAGAGCCTTTACCGCATTTATAGGCATTGACGATATTTTCACGCGGCTCCACCAGAATGCCGCCGGTCGGGAAGTCCGGGCCTTTGATAATCTTGCAAAGATCTTCGTTCGTGATGTCGCTCTCCAGCATGTGCAGCATGGCCTCACACAGCTCCGCCACGTTATGCGGGGGAATGTTGGTG
>CAKZKV010000226.1 GCA_937124505.1 uncultured Alphaproteobacteria bacterium | reverse complement strand
AGCCAGTCAGACACCGTATTCATCAATAATCTGGATGTTACCGACTGGAAGTTTCGTAAAGCGGACAGAAAAGCGAACACGTTCCAATACCGCGTAACAATTTTCCTGGATAACGGTGAAGAGCGCAGTAGTGAGTTCCGTGATTATGCAGGAGACGACCTGATTTTGCGTTCGGTGCTTTAACCGATGGATTTTTTTGAAACAATATAATGCATTTTTAATGAAACGGAGTTCAGGATGCCCACTTTTACAGAACTGAAAAACAGATATATGTTTACCGGAACGTTCTCGCAGCCCGGTGCTGGATCAACAAGTTCAACGGGGACGCCAACAAGTATCCCCATTTTTACGCAAAATAAGGTGACGCCGCTGATTAATGGCCCGGCTTATTTCAACGAACTGAAAACAAAGCTTAATGCTTTGGATACAAGCAAAAACCCTTTCTTCTACATACATGGCTGGTGGCTTGATGAGAATTTTTCGTTTGACGGCGCAAGCTCTTCCAATAAGGCGACCGACCTGCTTAAGCAACGTTCGCGTGATGGCGTTGACGTGCGCGTAATGGGATGGGTTGCTGCCCCTGAATTGATGAACAGCCGCGTCGTCTCTTCGGCTGGCGCTGCTGTGATGGGGATTCTGGGACTGAATAACGAGACTATGAAGTTTATTCGTGAACTGCGTACTGAACCGACACTGCAGCATAAAGCGGTTTGCAACATCCTTGCGCACCCCGCGGGTGCGGCGCACCTGAAAATGTGCGTTCTGGGCGATGATGATCAGGCCTGGGCCTATACCGGCGGGCTGGATCTGCAATCTGGGCGTCATGACGCGGCATGGGAGGATGTACAGGTCAAAACCGAAGGGCCGGGTGCGCGCGGTATCTACAATTACTTCCGTGATCTGTGGGAGGAGATCAAGGGACGTAACGTAGTCTCCCTTGCCAATCCGGCGCCGGGTGGGATTACGATCAACTCGCATTCCACTTCAATGCCGGCTCTGGCGGCGCGCTCTATCGGGGCCTCAACGACGGACAAGTTGCATGTGCAATCAGGCCGGACGTTGCCGCAATACCGTTTTGCGAGCGGGATTCTCAATTCTCTTATGATCCCGACCAATAGTCCGCTTAGCTTTGCGCCCAATGGCTTGTTCAGCGTTAAAGAAATGTGGAGCAAGGGTATTTCCGGCGGACAAAAGTATATTTATATTGAAGATCAGGCTTTTTGGTCTACGGAAGTCAGTGACTGGATTAATGCACGGATCAAGGCAGAAAGCGATTTAAAAGTCATTCTGCTAACCGGTGTCTGGGACCCAAACGATACGGCAAACCCGCTTAATTTGCGTCTGCGCTCTTGGGCTTTGAACACGCACTTGCTGGCCGGTTTGAACCGGGCGCAGATGGACCGGATTTGTCTTGTTTCGCACCGCGCCAAGACCATTCACGCAAAAACAACCATTGTGGATGACCACTGGAGCCTGATCGGATCGGCGAACTATATGCGCCGTTCTCTTTATTCCGATATTGAAAGCATCTATGGCTTTATGGATGAGAATGGGCAGGCCTTGCCTAATTACCGTAAATCCTTGTGGGGCGTTCACCACGGATCGGAAGAACCTGATGTCGATCGCGACATTGCTCGCTGGTTCGCACTGCCGACGACTCCTCCGGGATCGCATAACATGGTGCGTCTGACATTACCTCTGCCGACTGTTACGTTGAGTGCAGCCGAACGGCGTATTGTGGATGCCATACAGGATTTTGACAGTCGTCAGGTCTGGGGTGATGAACTTCTGAGAATGGCAGCCGAAGCTGGTACGGGGATATTATCTACGCCATAGAGAAAAGGTGAGCAGACATGGCATCATGTGGCAAATTTATAGTGGGAGGGGCGGACGGTGCAATTGTGCTGCAGGCCGAAGCGGGGGCAGGGCGCTTTTTTGTGCTGCCTTTACGGCCCGGACTGGTGGAAAAAGATGGAAAACCCTCTATTCACCTGACCTTTATTGAAAAATCCGGCGTGATCATTCAATGCTTTATCAGTTTGACAGTGACTTTGCCAATGGATGACGCATTGGAAAAAAAGATCAAGGCTCATATCTCAAAAAGTTGCCCGGATATAAAGACGGAGTCTGTGTCTCTGATCCGCGCAGACTTGCGCTCCTGCTCGGCAAAGGTTGTTTTTGCAGCCAAAAGTGACCATCCCGTGAGATTGCAGGGTACATATGAAGGGGTTGGCGAGCCGCGCATCGCGATGCAGGCCAATCTGTCGGGGGAGGATGCTAAGAATTTTGCTGCGCTTTGGGAGGGTGGGGCCGAGAATTCTGAGGTTGTCTATGATGTGACGCTTGCCTTGTCAGATGTGACACGCAATACCATGAAGTTGCATGCTGCATCATCGCATGTGCAGGCCTTTGCAGGGGAAGAAACACAGTGGTCTGGAAGTGCGGAAACATTGAAGGGCATCCTGACGCAGGAAAGGCCCGATCAGATTGATCTGCACCTGTCCTCGCCGCTACGGCTTGGGCAAAAAGAACGGGAGGCTGCAGCAAGTATTGCGGCGCTACCGGAAAAAGGAAACAGAAGATAAAGGAGAATTGAGATATGTTGAGTTTATACGGATCCCTGAAAGTGCCGGATGTCGAACGTGTAACCTTGTTTCGCGATGATGAGAAGCCGCACAAATTTTATATGATTACGGATAAGCCTTCTATCCTCACTGCTAGTGATGGAACGCCCTTGCTGGATTTTATCAGCTATGCGCGCAACCCGGACGTCGTGCTGGCCAATCTGGAGGAGGGTGAAGAGATCACCGATCTGGAACGTGGTCATATGCAGGTGACAATTGGCCTGAAGGTTTCTGAAGAAGATCAGACGAAAATCCGTACGTTCCTGAAGGCCCGCCTGAAAGATGAAGCTGCACGGCGTTACCGTTTCCTGAATACGCCTGTTGCCATTACGGAGCCGGAACTGACATATCCACCATTTTTCGTTGGTGGAAGTGCACATGTAAATACGTTTAACGATGCCTTGCAGCATTCGGCGACCGGCACCGCCGATCCCGCCAAAAGTGGGGTCTGCTCAGCCAGTTTTTCCTATGACCTGACGCAGGAAGGATCGGCCTTAATGCTGCAATCTCTGCGTTCGGACTCCTTGCCAATTGTTGCACGTTATGAATCGATGAAATTTGCTGCGCGTATTCCGGCCCTCAAGATTACGATTACGGGTAACCGGAGCGATATATATAAAGAGTTCCAGCAAAAGCTGTCACTTCGGACGATTACGCTCCGTCCAGGGCTGCAAATTCAGAAACGCGTGTATTTCCGTCCGCCCAGTCTATCAGAGTTCCGTAATACGTTTCACAGCATCAAGGTCACCATTGATGATAATGATTTCCGTGAAGCAAACGGTGTTGATCCCTCTGACGATGTGTCCCAGACACTTGAAAGCATGGCGCTGGATATTCTGGAGAACACCATTCTGCCCAGCTTTTTCGAGCCGATGCTGGACATTGAAGATGATGATGACAGCGAAAAGAAATCGTTCTGGTGGCTCAAAAACGAAACCACAAGTTTCACCGGCTCTATCAACCTGACCTTTACCAAGCGTGATGTCGTCCTGATGGAGCATAGCGCCAATGGCCAGATTGGTGGCGAGTTGACGGAGCAGCAAAAGAACGAGGCCGTGCGCATTCTCGATTTGTCCCGCACCGAACACGAATTCATGAAAATGGTGATCTTTCCGAATATCAATTTTGAGACAGACCCGGTTTTTGCCCTTCAGGTGCAGGTGACATATGACCAGTTTGACGAGATTGAAAACCGCCGCATTCGTCACCAGCAGGAAGCTGTGTTCCAGAAAGGCACTCCACCTGCGCGACGCGTATTCAAACTGGCGCGTGCAGCAGACGGCACGCCGAAAATGGATTATAAATATTCCTGTATTTTAACTTATACCTCGGCATCGACCGTGCCGTCCGTGATGTTTCCGCCGGATGGCAGTTCTGTAAATGCCAATGCGAAAAACCTGATTATCACTTATCCAACGCTGGGACATATCAAGTCGCAGATCACACTTGGAACCCTGCCGGATGATGTTGTGTCTGCTACAGTTGTTGTGCAGCATAAAAACTCATCCATACCGGGATCGGAGCAGCATTTTGAACTCAGCCGGGACGTGCCGTCCGCTGTTTATCTGCTTAATATCAGCCAGTTTGATGCAGAGAAAAAATATCAGGTGACGACAACGTTCAGAATGAAAGACGGCGGGGAGGTCACAAAAGGGCCATTAGAATATAGTGGTGAATCCGTTGTGATTTCATCACCGTTTGAAGATACGCTGGAAACAGTTTTTGCGGCTACAGGTGATTTCACAAATGAAATCAGTGGTGTTTCCGTCATCGCACGGTATGAGGACACTGAAAACAGCCATATGGAAACATTTTTTCATAGCTTTGCTGCAAACGGGGAGATGGCTCAATGGCCCGTGCCGGTTGTGGACAATGAAAAACTTGATTTTACCTACGATGTGACCGTCTTTAACAAAGATGGCTCTCAAAGCGTGAGCGAAAAACTGGAAGGCAGTCTGGGGACGCTCATTACAGTGGGAAGTAAAGCGCGGTCTTCGCTGTCGGTGATTGTTGATCCGGGTTCTGTGGACTGGGCTCGTTTTTCTCATGTTTTCGTTCAGCTTGAGTATGTTCCGCCGGGTGGCGGAGAGATCAAACGTCATACCATTCGTATGACGGAAGGGTTCGCGTTTGAGGAATGGAAAATTCTGATTGATCAGCCGGACATGTTGACATACCGACGCCGCGCTATTTTCGTGGGGAAAGATCCGAGTGATCGTTTCGATACGGGGTTTGAAGAGAGTGTAGAGCCATTCTTCATGCCTGCCGCGCCGTCGGCGCAATAAGCCTTAAACC
>CAKZKV010000225.1 GCA_937124505.1 uncultured Alphaproteobacteria bacterium | reverse complement strand
TCAACCGCCACAAAGACAAGCCCTGGACAGGGGAAGAGCGCGACCACCAACTCCACCGGCGCGGACGATACGTCGAATTTAACCTGCTACATGACCGCGGTACACGCTTTGGTCTGATGACGGGCGGCAACACCGAGGCGATCCTGATGTCCATGCCGCCGGTTGTGAAGTGGTAAAATGGAGGATCGGATAAACAGATAAGTAGATGATCCGTTCATCCGTTTATCTGTTCATCCAAAAACGTCACATGCCCCATCTTGCGCCCGGCCCTGACATCGTACTTGCCGTATAAATGAAGGCAGGCATTTGGATTTTCAAGAAATTTTGCAGCTCCCTTCACATCGTCCCCGATCAAATTCAGCATTTCCGCATCGCTGTGCTGCCGGGGGGCACCGACATTCAGGCTGCATACCGCCCGCACATGATTGTCAAATTGGGACGTTACGCAGGCATCAATCGTCCAGTGGCCGGAGTTATGCGTGCGCGGTGCGATTTCATTGGCCAACAACCGCCCGTCTTCCGTCAAAAACAGCTCCAGCGTTAAAACCCCCACCAGATCGACCGCTTCCGCCAGCAACTGCACCAGCTTGATCGCATCTTGCTCAATCTCCGGCGTGACAAGCCCCCCCGGCGGCGGCATGGTTGTTTTATGAAGAATGGAGTTTTGATGCTCGTTCATCATCGGGCCATATGTCACCATCTGCCCCAGCTTGTCCCGGGCGATAATCATGGACAGCTCACATTTAAAATCAACAATCTGCTCCGCGATCAGAGGCCCTGCCCCCAGATCTTTCCAAACCTGTTTGGCGTTATCGCCTTTTTTAAATTTTGCCTGCCCTTTTCCGTCATAGCCAAACCGCGTTGTTTTGAGAATAAACGCGCCCTCATTCCATTTATTAAAAACAGGCTCTATGTCTTTATATGAATTGACAGGTTCCCATTCCGCCGTTTTGATCCCGATATCGTTCAGGAACTTTTTCTCAAGAACGCGGTCCTGCGAAATTTCCAATAGCTGCTCATCTGGAAAAACAGGTTTAAATGTTTGCAGGTACTTCACTGTTTCCACAGGGATATTTTCGAATTCATAGGTAATCACATCCACCATGGCGGCAAACTCCGCCAAAGCCTTTTTGTTATTGTAGTCCGCAAAATAAGTTCCTGCGGACACATGAGACGCCGGGCATCCCTGCTCCGGGCAATAGATAAACGTTTGGATACCCAGACGCGCCGCCGCCAGAGCGCTCATCCGCCCCAATTGCCCGCCGCCGATAATGCCAAGTTTTTTCGTGATCATGTGATTTGTCTTAACGGATTTCAGAGGAGATGTAAAACATCCAAATTCCTGCATAAAACAAAGAGCAGCATGCTAAACTTGTTTCAGCATCCAGAAAATAGCAACAACGTATTTCTTTCTTGCCCTTCTTACACCACGAGATACATTAAAGGAACAAAACTTTTTAAAAAACGAGGAGATATGTCATGTTCAATCACTTAAAAGGTAAAACCGCCGTGATTACAGGCTCCACCAGTGGCATCGGTCTGGGAATTGCCAAAAACTTTGCGAAGCACGGCATGAATATTGTAATCAACGGTTTCGGGGACGCGGACGAGATTGAAAAAGAGCGCAAAGACCTCGAAAGACATGGCGTCAAGGCGATTTATAATGGCGCGGACATGACCAAACCGGACGAAATCGAATCCCTGATCAAAGAAGCGCAAGCCACGTTCGGTAGCGTCGATATTCTGGTCAATAATGCCGGCATTCAATATGTCGCGCCGGTTGAAGACTTCCCCCCCGCAAAATGGGAAGCCATCATGTCGATCAACCTGTCCTCTGCGTTTTACACCTGCCATCACGCCATCCCTCTGATGAAAAAACAGGGATGGGGACGCGTGATCAATATGTGTTCCGCGCACGGTCTTGTCGCCTCCCCGTATAAAACAGCCTATGTCGCCGCCAAGCACGGCATCCTCGGCTTCACAAAATCACTTGCTCTGGAAGTGGCGGAAAACAATATCCGCGTGAATGCTATTTGTCCGGGCTATGTGAAAACGCCACTGGTTGAGGGGCAAATCGCCGACACAGCCAAATCACGCGGGATCACCGAAGAAGAAGTCGTCAAGGACGTTCTTCTCAAAGCCCAGCATACCAAAGAATTTGTCACGATTGAGCAGGTCGCGGACATCGCCCTGTTTCTGTGTTCTTCTGCGGCGGATAATATGACAGGTTCTCCTGTTATCGTTGATGGAGGCTGGACGGCGGCATGATGAACAAAAACACATTCCTTTCCCTGATCTTCTTTTTGGCCGTACCGCAGGCGGCTCAGACAGTTCTGGCCGCGCCCGCTATGGAATCCCCTGAATGCACCCTGAAAGGACTGGTTGTAAAACAGGAAAAAAGAGTCGAGGAATATACGAACGAGAGCTGGCGCAAAGACTGGGGCCTCCCCAAAGAGCATGTTTATCAGGATATCTCGATACAGGTCTTGGAAAACGACTATGCCAGCGAGGAAGACAGGGACATGGCTGCTCAAATGCCGCCGCCCGAAGATTGTGATAAACAAGGCAATCTGACCGTTTACCAGCTTCGCGACGACGCTTCTTTCTTTGGCTTGTTCGGCAATCCAAAACTACTTGAAAAATGCATTACAGCCAAATCCAAAAATTCAGGGGATGAATTTTCATACGGGAACTGGCTGTATGATATCACCATTCTCTCTGACGAAGACTGCCATGAGGACGCGCCATGAACACCCCCGCCCCCAAAAAGGTTAATCTCGCTCTGCAGGGCGGCGGCGCGCATGGTGCATTTGCCTGGGGTGTTCTTGATTATTTTGCCGAAGACGGGCGCGTCGATATTGACGGCCTCAGCGGCACATCAGCAGGAGCCATGAACAGCGTTGTTTACGCCTATGGAAAGATGAAAGGCGGCAATGAAGGCGGGCGCAAAGCTTTGGAAAACTTCTGGTGGGACGTCTCCGAAGTGGGCGCGTTTCTCAGCCCGGTCAGGACCCTGCCCATGAGCGCATTCTGGGGGATTGCGCCCCTGCAAACACTGACCTACACTTTGTTTGACTCGTGGACACGGACATTTTCCCCCTACCAGTTCAACCCGACCAATTACAATCCCTTAAAAGATATTCTTTCCAGACATGTCAAATTTGACGAACTGGACAAATGCCATGACGTCAAACTGTTTGTCTGCGCCACCAATGTCCGCACCGGCGCGCCGACCATCTTTGAAAACGAAGACATTACCGAAGATGTCGTTCTGGCCTCCGCCTGCCTTCCCTTCCTGTTTCAGGCGGTGGAGATTAACGGGGAACATTACTGGGACGGCGGTTATACGGGAAATCCCGCGCTCTATCCGTTGATTTACGAGACGGCAACGCGCGACTTCCTGATTGTGCATATCAACCCGATGGAGCGGGCAGACCTGCCAAAAAATGCCAATGACATTATGAACCGCCTGAACGAGATTACGTTCAATGCCTCGCTCATCAAGGAAATGCGCGCCATTGCCTTTGTGCAAAAACTAATCGAGAAAGACTGGCTGAAAGACGAACATAAAGACCGCCTGAAAAACATCCGCATGCATGCCATCCGCGCCGATGACGATATGCGGGATTACAGCGTCAGCAGCAAGTTTTCTTCCGAATGGGACTTTCTGACCGAGCTGCGCGATCTGGGCCGTAAACGTGCCAAATCATGGCTGCACAAGAATTTTGACAAACTCGGCCAAACCTCCTCCATTGATATTCATGAGGAGTATTTGTAGGGTACATCTAAAAAGCCTGTAAAACGAAAAAGATGTCATCCTGAACTTGTTTCAGGATCTTTGCCAAAAACGCTCTCTTTAGGAAGAAATATATTTACATCCTTATCCAGCCCCCCTCTAAAACCACTTCATTTTCTTGAAAATCAAAATCTGGAACGCCACAATCACGACCAGAAGCCCACAAAAAATCAGGAAGGCATTATGATCATCCGCGCCGGGGATGCCGCCGACATTGCCCCCCAGCAACCCGGTTAAAAACCCAAGAGGCAGGAAGATCGCGGCAATCACGGAAAGAATATACATATTCTTGTTTAATTTGTCGGCCAGCATATTTGACAGCTCATCCTTCACAATCTGTGCCCGCTCCCGCACCATGTCGAGGTCTTCGGAATAACGTGTCACGCGGTCGTGCGCCTCCTGCAAATGACGGCGGTGATGCGTCTCCAGCCACGCCTGCTCGCAATTTCGCAGCTCCGTAATCACCTCCCGTTGCGGCAGGATATAACGGCGCAGAATAATCGCCATCTTGCGCAGATCAATAATCTCCGAACGCTCCTCCGGCTCAGGATCTTCTAAAATGCGTTCTTCCACATCATCCACCCGCTCGTTCAGATCGACGATCACCGGCTCCATCCGTTCAAAAAGGCGCAGCGTCAGGGTCGCCAGAAAGTCCCCGGCATCTGTCGGCCCT
>CAKZKV010000224.1 GCA_937124505.1 uncultured Alphaproteobacteria bacterium | reverse complement strand
TTTTTAACCCGGCCTTTGCGGCGCAGGGCTCGATTATCGGCGCGTTCCTGTCGGTGACGGGCGTGGTACTTTTGTTTGTCTCTAACCTCTATAGTGTTTTGCTCTATGGATTATACGAAAGCTATCATATGTTTCCGATTGGCGGCATTCTGGTCATGGGAGACATGAGCGAAGTCATCACAAGGGCCGTCGCGGTCAGTTTCAAAACAGGCGTACAGATCGCCGCGCCGTTTATCATTGTCTCCTTTTTGTTGTATATCGGTATGGGGGTACTGGCGCGCCTGATGCCGCAGATACAAGTATTTATTCTTTCCCTGCCGATACAAATCCTGCTCTCAATGCTGACAATGACATTGGTGACGTCTGCTATTTTTATGTTCTGGTTGAAGAAATATGAGGATGCACTGTCCTTTTTCTTTTCGAATGGCGGATAAGACCATATGATACTGATATGACCCATTCTGTGACTTACCGTGTTTATTATGAAGATACTGATGCCGGGGGGATTATGTACCACGGCAATTTCATCAATTTTTGTGAGCGGGCGCGCACGGAATTTATAGGATCCCTTGGCCTAACAAACAGGCTTCTTCATGAAAAGAACATGCTGGCGGTTGTGCGGCATATAGAGGCGGATTACAAAATGCCGGCAGTGTTGGAAGATTATTTGCGAATCGAGACGGAACTGGTCGAAATTAAAAACTCGTCTTTTATTCTAAAGCAGGTTATTTTCCGCGAGGAAGATGAACTTTTTGCCATGAAAGTCGTTTTGGTGTGTATTAATGAAAAAATGCGCCCGGTACGTGTGCCAGATTTACTTAAAAATGCGTTGCTTTCTTCCTTGTGACCTCTCCGGAACTTATTTCAACAGCTTTTTAGGGCGGCATCATAAAATTCGTTGCAAATGAAGGCCTAAACATACTAACTAAGTATATCTACTGTGAAGGATAGGACATGACAGCAAATACTGAGAATTTAACAGCCGAAGCCGCGGGAGGCATGGCCGCCATGGACGTCAATGCAGAATCCCTGGGGGAGAGCTTTAACGGTGATTTGTCTATCTGGGGATTGTTTATTCAGGCGGATTTGGTTGTCAAAACGGTTATGCTGTTATTGCTGGTCGCCTCTGTATGGAGCTGGACGCTGATTTTTGACAAACGCCGCGTTCTGTCACGGTTGAGCCGTCGGGCAACAAAGTTCGAGGATGCGTTCTGGTCGGGGGAAGCACTGGACAAGCTTTATACACGTGTCAAGAAAAGCCCGGACGATCCGATGCTGGCAACATTTTCAGCCGGGATGGATGAATGGCAAAACGGGATCAGCGGTGGAATGCCTACTCAGGACAGATTACAGGCCAGCCTGCAACAACGTATTGAACGGGCCATGGCCGTGGCGATTGGCAAGGAAATGCAGCGCCTTGAAAAAGGGATGACCTTTCTGGCCAGTGTCGGCTCTACGGCGCCGTTTATCGGCCTGCTGGGAACGGTCTGGGGGATCATGAACAGCTTTTCTTCCATTGCGGCAACGAACAACACGTCTTTGGCCGTGGTCGCGCCGGGAATTGCCGAGGCCCTGTTTGCCACGGCGTTGGGGCTTCTGGCTGCTATCCCGGCGGTGGTGTTTTATAACATGTTTACGACGGCACTAAACCGCTATGCGGATCGTCTGGAAACTTTTTCCACAGAGTTCTCCACAATTTTATCCCGCCATATGGATCAGCAGGTTCAACAAGACGGCGGGGTCGGCGCGGCGGTCAATGTTCAACAAGATAACGCAAAACTGGCGGCTGAATAATGGGAATGTCTATCGGCCCGGCTGGAAGTGGAAAACGTGGGCGCGGCTCTCATGCCTACCGTCCTATGGCGGAAATCAACGTGACGCCCTTTGTGGACGTGATGCTCGTGCTCCTGATCGTCTTTATGGTGTCCGCGCCGCTTCTGACCGCCGGGGTTCCGGTTGATCTGCCGTCTTCAAAAGCAAAAGCATTAACGCAGGAAGATGAGAAACCTCTGGAAGTGTCTCTAAAAGGTAACGGCGATATTTATATCGGGGAAACGCTGGTCAAGAAAGATCGCCTGATTCCCATGCTCTCCGCCATTACGGAGAACAACCCCGACCGCCGGATTTATGTGCGCGGCGATCAAACGCTTCCTTATGGAAAAATCATGAAAACCATCGGTTCCATCAACGCCGCCGGATTTAAGAAAGTCGCGCTGGTCACGGAACCGGAGTAGTCTTGGATATTTTAGTACAAAGAGATTGAGAGAGTGGTGAACTTTTATGCAGGTACAATGCATAATGGATAAAATTAATCTGTGATATATTTAAAAAAGCCCTGCCCCAAAAATTCACACCAAATTTTAAATCGGCATACGCATGATTTCCTGATACGCGGAAATCATGCGGTCACGGACGGCGACCGTTGTTTGCAGAGTCATTTCAGCGGCGGAGACAGCCTGAATTAATTCCGGCAGAGTTGTTTCCCCGGTAATGGCTTTGGCGGATTCAATTTCCCCAGCCTTCAAGGTTCCAATAGATTTTTCAGCGGCACTTTTGACCATGCCCATAAAATCGCCGCCCCCGCCAGATGTGCCCGTAGCGGACCCCGTCTCATCACTATCTCCACCAGCAACGCCCTGCACCTGTTTGGAGATGTTCTGATAAGCATTTGAAGCGGTTAGTGAGTCAGCAATGGTCATACGTTTTTATCCTTTTCATCTATTATAGCATATTACGCCCGCAGGATATCAATAGTTCTTTGTACCATGGTGCGCGCCTGCTCGATCATCCCCAGATTGGCTTCGTAACTGCGCTGCGCCTCGCGGAAATCCGCCATCTCGATAATCGGATTAACATTCGGCATCCGCACATAGCCTTTTTCATCCGCCCCCGGATGGTCAGGCATAAATTTGATCGGAAACGGCTTGGTCGTGCGGTCATCAATCTTGTCTACTTTCACCACGTCAAAACCGTATTGCTTGTCCAGTTCATTCTTAAATGTGATTTTCTTTCTTTTGTACGGCTCCTCATTCGGGCTGCCAGCGGCGGATTCCGCATTGGCCACATTTTCCGAGATCATACGGATGCGCTCACTCTGCGCCCGCATGCCGAAAGCTGAAATGGTCATTGATCCGTATAAATTATCCATTATTGTCCTCTTCCGATCGCCGTGCGCATCATCGACATATGCTTGGTGTACAAATTGGTGATCATGCTGTAATCCACCGAATTCTGATTGGCCTTGATGATTTCCTCCTCCAGAATGACCGCATTGCCCGCCGGGGCGACTTCATACGTCACGGCCCGTTTTTTTACCTCGCCGTCCTGCACGTTATTCGGGTCGGGCATATGCCCTTTCTGCGTGGTTTCCAGCCGAACGTTCAAACGCTCGCCACTGGTAATATCTTTCAGCACGCTACCGAAATCGACCTCGGTCAGGTCTTTGGCGCGGTAATTCGGCGTGTCGGCATTGGCCACGTTTTGCGCCAGAACTTTCTGACGCATATCCAGATAGCCCATTTTGGCCGACATCGCTTTGAAAATGGCAATATCTTGTGTCATGCTAGAAGGAAATGCAGAAAGCGTGCCAGATATGAGCAAAAAAGACCCACCCGCTACAGATTACGGCGAATTACCGGAACACCTGCAAGGAGATCCACTTAACCCTCTGAATATAAAGAAAAAGCCAAAGCGGCTGACGGCCGTGGCATTAGAAGACCGCACGCTGGAGCGTGAGGTCCCGAAGATTTCCGCCGCCGGACGGGGAAAAATTGCCGAGCAAATCCTGAAACTGGCGCAAGAAAACGGCGTGCGCATCCGGGAGGATTCAACTTTGGCCGAAATGCTCGCCACCATTGAGATCGACAGCCCGATCCCCTCCGAGAGTTTTATGGCCGTGGCGGAAATCCTCTCCTACGTCTATCGTGCCAACGGCCAGCCCAATCCTTTCGATGCGATGTTGGAGGAGGAAGGGTTAGATTAAAAGTTTACAAGTAACTATCCCTTCCCTAAATTAAATTTTAGATTGTAACCTTTCTTGCGCGGAGAATTAATAAATGGCACACAAAACATTTCAATGTCCGCATTGTGGATATATTTCCAAAGAAAACGGTTATTTTTCTGAGGAATATGCCAATTATTATTCTAGAAAGCCCTTTTTTATCCTTACATGGTGTTATAATTGTTCCCATGTCACAATCAGGAAACGTCCTTGGTACATCCCTTTTCTTCCGATAGTAAAACCTTATAAAACCATGGATATGCTGGAGGCTGCAAAGGAACCCTCATATTTTTTAATAAAGGACAGACAGCTAGGGTTTAAATCCACAGATAACCTTAATCGTATGATATGGAATTCCCTTGTTAGACGCGCGCATATGGAAACGGGTAAAGAAGAAGATTATGAGCATGCCACACACCTGCTTTTGGATAAGTTCCATCCCTATATGGCGAGTGCGATTGCGACTATCGCAGAACTGGCACCAACCATGACTCATCCAGTACAACAACTTTCAGAAGGGGCATATTATAGAGATTCGTTCCGCATGCACGATATGAGTGAAGAGAATGCTGAGTTGTTTCATGAACAATGTAACCGTCTTTATTTCGGCCAATATTACAGAACGCATTTTACTCTGGAAGACATCATGAATTGGGCCGAAACAAGCCCTCGTAATAAAGAAAAAGCGCAAAAGATGATAGCGATTACACGTGAATTTCTTCAGGCGAAGAAAGAAATGGAACTTGAATAATGGATGGTACAACAATAAGTGATATTATTATAAACATTGCTATTACCGCCACATTTATGGTTTTTGAACTGTTTATCATTGCCAAATGGATTGAACGCAGTCGTCAAAAAAGTAACAGTGAGGCTTGGGCTCCATTTCGCAAAATGATGCTGGACGCCATTGTGCGCTTTGCCGATGAAATGCTAGCTATTTCTTACAAAGTAGATTCTGAATTAACTACCTTTTTTGCAGGCAAAGAACAAGATTATGAAACACTGCACAATATTCTTACAAAAGCTTATAATGATCTGGGTGAAAGCAGGCGCAATTTTTATTACATTTTACAAACAGTGGCGCCCTCCCTTCAACCATATGCTGCACAATACTGTTCTGAGGTCATGTGGTTTCATGATGCCTATAAGGGAGATTTAAAAAAAGCGCTTCGTTCTCTCGATACCTCTTATAAAGGACACTATAATGAAATTAAAAATATTTTTGATTGTGTTCCAATATATCGCGACACAAGATTCACGCACTTCAAGAAAGACTTTACTCAGTCCGTCTGGAAAAAGGAAAATCTTCACTATCATGAAAAATATGGAGATGGGCGATTTTTAACGCCACACGACTATGAAATAGCTTTGAACACGGACAGGTTGAAGAGAGAACAACGTAGTAAACAGGATAAATAAGCAGAATGGAACCCGAGAAACTATTGAATACCTTTCTGGCGCTTGTCTTTGTTCTGGCGTTGATGGGCCTGTTGGCGCTTGCTGCCAAGAAGCTGGGGTTGGCGAACGCGACCCGCACGCGCGCGGGAAAGCGGTTAAAGGTT
>CAKZKV010000223.1 GCA_937124505.1 uncultured Alphaproteobacteria bacterium | reverse complement strand
CGGCAATAACGATAGAGTATCATTCGGCACCCCGGCCCTTTTCAACAATCTGAATAATTTTTATACGATGTCGGCATGGGTTAAATTCACATATAACCATAACAACCATTGCTGCACACGCATTTTCGCCACGTATAAAAATTTCGGCCGTTATACGGGCCTGGAGCTAAGAACATCGGGGGATGGGGCTTCTGCACTTTTTGGATCAAGAGGTTCCGGCTCGACGGGCGCAATCAGGGGTGATTATCTAATAAGTGACGATAAGTGGCATTTAGTAACCGGCGTGCGTAACAATAATGTCTTCTCACTTTATATTGACGGTGTATTTGTTCGTAGCGTTTCTGGTTCTATCGGCGATACAACAGATATGAATAATCCATGGTATCTGGCGACATCAGATACTTCTGCTTACTTTCGAGGCCAGATAGATGATGTAAGGCTTTATAACCGCGCGCTGTCGATATCGGAAATCCGCACTCTGGCAGGACTTCCGCCGCCGCCCCCAAACCTTGTCGGGCACTGGAAACTGGACGAGACCAGCGGCACCATGGCCTATAACAGTGCGGGTGCTGATATCGGCTCCATGATAAACGGGCTTTCGGCCACGAATGACAGTGTTCCAGGCCGGGTTGACAGGGCGCTGGATTTCGATGGCACGAACGATTTTATCTGTCTTGATGATGCCGGAACTTGTGATGGCAGCGACAGCCGGGCCTTGTTCGACGACGGTTTCTCCGAGCGTACGGTTACTTTGTGGTTCAAGGCCGACGATACATCGGGTACGCGCGTTCTTTACCAGGAAGGCGGCGGGTCGAACGGCATGAATATCTATATCATGGACGGTACGCTCTATGGCGGCGCGTGGGCGAAAAGCAATGGCTGGAACGGGGCGTGGCTGTCCGAGCCCGTATCGTCCGGGCAGTGGTATTTCGTAACGCTTTTATTTTCTTCTGCAAACATGAAAATGTTTGTGGATGGCGTCTCCGTCGGCAATGCCGTTCCGGGCATTCCCATGGCTGCCCATGGCGGGGACGACACCCTTGGCGGATTGGCGAATACGGGAACCTTGTTCCACAATGACGATACACAGGGCGGTTATTATTTCGACGGGCAGATCGACGATTTCCGCGTTTACGACCGCATCCTGAGCGCTACGGAAGTGAGGGAACTGTATTGCATCTCCTCCCCCGGCAAGGTGACGTACAACACGACCTATCACGTGATGGAGTTCTGTTCCGACAAGGGAAGCCACGCGATGGGGCCGGTCGTCACATCGCCCCCGCTGGAACAAAACGTGCTGAGCGGCCTTGTGGGCTGGTGGAAGCTGAACGAAACCATCGGCAGTACGACTGCCGCCGATTCATCGGGCAACGGTAATGACGGTAGCGTATTCATAACTCCTGATCCCATGACATGGACCACAGGTAAAATTGGTGGCAGTTTGGACTTTGATAGTGGTGAAAACGAATATATCACAATTGGAAACCCCGCCGTTTTGAACTTCGGGACTGGAGATTTCGCGGTATCGTTCTGGGCCAAACGGCAAAGCAACGCCACGACGAACTTGCGTCCCTTGTCGAAAGGAGCGGGAGGCGATAACGCTTCGGAAGCCGGGTTTGCGTTCTTCGGTGCCGATACAACAATGGCCTTTATCGTGAATGATGGTAGCGGATCGATAACGTCTCTGGGTTGTGGCTCCGGCCTGCCTCTGGTTGGCAATTGGAATCACTTTGTCGGCGTGGTCGAGCGCGGCGCGGATATGCGGTATTATTTGAACGGGGTCCTATGTGGGTCCACGCCCGCACCCGCCGGTTCAGTCTCGGGGGCACGTTCATTTGATATCGCAAGGAACTCAAGTGGGAATAATGTGAACTGGGACGGGCAGATCGACGACGTGCGCCTTTACAACCGCGCCCTGTCGGCAGAGGAAGTGAAAATGATCTACACGAACTCTGCCTGCGCTAACCCCAATGGATCGCAAGGCCAGCTTTATTACAACACCTCGTTTGACGTGATGCAATACTGCAACGGCACGGAGTGGATCGGCATCGGGAAATAATTCTCTTGCAATTCATTTCGCAAGTGCGTAATACTGGACAAGTCATGAATTTAAATTTTAACATCGTTGGTGACGTTCTTGTGGTGGTGCTTCTTGGAAGGGGAGCGCCCGGACTTGATGCGTAAAATTTAAAACGACACAAAGACCGAAAGCGCCCCGATCCGAAAAAGACGGGGCTTTTTTTATGCTTGAAACATGCTATGACACTTAATCATCGGAAGGAGAAAAATGATGGCAGGCGCAAAAGTACAGACAATCAAGGAGGACATCAAGGATTCCTCGAAAAAGGCCCCGGAAAAGATGACGGGAGCGGACATCGTTCTGCGGGCCTTGAAGGAGCAGGACGTGGACACGATTTTCGGATATCCCGGCGGGGCTGTCTTGCCAATTTACGATTCTATTTTTCAGCAAAATCATGTTCGGCACGTTCTGGTGCGCCATGAGCAGGGTGCGGGACATGCCGCGGAAGGTTATGCGCGCTCTCATCCCGGAAAGGTCGGTGTGTGTCTGGTGACGTCCGGCCCCGGCGCGACGAATGCCGTCACCGCCCTGACGGATGCGATGCTGGATTCTATTCCAATGGTTTGTTTTACCGGGCAGGTTCCAACCTTTCTGATCGGAACGGATGCGTTTCAGGAAGCCGATACGACGGGGATCACCCGCGCCTGTACCAAGCATAATTATCTGGTCAAGGACGTGAACAAGCTGGCCGAAGTCATTCACGAGGCGTTCCATGTTGCCCGCTCTGGCCGCCCGGGGCCGGTCGTCATCGACCTGCCGAAGGATGTTCAGTTTGCGGAAGGGATTTATAAAACCATTCAGGAATGTGAACTGGAAAAGCGTTACAATCCAAAAACAAAACCGGATGCGGAGCTGATTGAATTTGCGGTTGAACTGATGGCCTCTGCCAAAAAACCTGTCTTCTATACAGGCGGTGGGGTGGTCAATGCCGGGCCGGATGCGGCCAAAGCCTTGACCGAACTTGTTCAGATGACGGGCTTTCCCATTACCTCCACATTGATGGGGCTGGGGGCGTTTCCGGCTTCCGGGAACCAGTGGCTGGGCATGCTGGGGATGCACGGCACGGTCGAGGCGAATATGGCCATGCATGGCTGCGACGTGATGATTAATATCGGTGCGCGGTTTGACGACCGGGTGACGGGCCGTCTGGATGCATTTTCACCGAATTCCAAAAAGATCCATATTGATATCGACCCGAGTTCGATTAATAAAAACGTGCAGGTGGATTTGCCGATTATCGGGGACGCCGGGGAATGTATCAGGGCGATGATCGCGGCTTGGAAAAAACGCGGTTTTAAGGCCGACCAGAAGGCAATAGGCCAATGGTGGGCGCAGATAGAGGAATGGCGCGGTCAGAAATGTCTGGCTTATAAAAACTCCGATGAGATTATCAAGCCGCAATATGCGCTGGAGCGTTTACAGCATTACCTGTCACAGGATAAACGTGAGGTGTTCATTACCACGGAAGTGGGGCAGCACCAGATGTGGGCGGCGCAATATATTCCGTTTGAAAAGCCGAACCACTGGATGACGTCCGGCGGTCTGGGGACAATGGGATACGGCCTGCCCGCGGCGGTAGGGACGCAAATGGCACATCCGGACGGGCTGGTCATTGATATTGCGGGCGAGGCCTCTATCCTGATGAATATTCAGGAATTGACAACGGCGGTACAGTATCGCCTGCCGGTCAAGGTCTTTATCCTGAACAATGAATGGATGGGCATGGTGCGCCAGTGGCAGGAGCTGCTCCACGGCGAGCGCTACAGCCATTCCTACAGCGAGGCCCTGCCGGACTTTGTGAAACTGGCGGAGGCTTATGGCGCCAAGGGCCTGGCCTGC